>CACZFE010000153.1 GCA_902780365.1 uncultured Spirochaetales bacterium | reverse complement strand
GGCTTTGATTTGTTTCGCCGGTTTAATGTCACGAAAAAAATTCAAGGAGAAAATTTTCAGGCACACGATAAAAGGTTGGACAAAAGAAAAATTTCATGATGTGGCACTCGATTTTTATCAGAAAAAGATGAGAAACTGGGTGAAAAAGTCAGCTGCAGACGAAATAAAACGGCATCTTGAAAACGGTGCTGATGTATCGCTGGTTTCGGCTTCTCCTGAAGACTGGCTCTGGCCTTTCACGGAAGAATACGGCATCAACCTCATTGCGACAAGGCTTGAAGTCAAGGACGGTGTCTATACAGGAAACATTGTCGGTAACAACTGCCGAAAAGCGGAGAAGGTACATAGGGTCAAAGAGGTCTACAACCTTGAAAATTATTCAGATATATATGCTTACGGTGATTCTGCAGGTGATTATGATATGCTGCAGATTGCCTCTCACCCGCATTTCAGATATTTCAATTAGGATTTCTTTCTGATTTCGTCAGCGATTTTTCTTGTCATCTCAACCGGATGGTAGTTCGGAAAAATGCCGGAAACTTTGAGTGCGTTTGCTGCGATGGTCGTATTTTTGTCTATTGAATACTGCGAAAAGAAGTAGAACGGGATCTCGGAAATCTCTTTTTTATGCTTGATTGCGGCAAGGAGGCGCAACGGAGTGATCGCGCTGTTCGTCATGTCTATGTCGCAAAGGATGAAGCCGAGAGTATCCTTCTGCTCTTTGATTATCTGAGCCGCTTTCTCGATGCTTTTTGCTTTTGCGACCTCGATATTTACTCTGCTGAACTTGTCAGCGATGTCGTCAAGGTCGAATTTTTTCTGCGAAATTACGATAGCGGAGATTTTTTTCAACGAAGATTCATTATCCGAAATCTGCTGTGTCTGTTCAAGCGCAGTTAAGATCCTCTCGCTGAAAAACATTGTTTCTTTAAGTTGTTTCAGCGCTTCTTTCGGAGGAATATTTGAAATTCTCGTCATGAAATCATAGGTGTTCGCAAGAAGCAGAATAAGCGAACCTATCGGGATCTCGTTCAGTTTGAGACCTCGCGGATAACCCTGTCCGTTGTATGTCTCATACATGTTTTCAAGACAGTTGAGGGCAAGTTTCGAAAGCTGTACGTCTGTGAAAAGTTTTGTCGCAATCTGCGAATAAGTTTTCATTTTTTCGGTATTTATCTGATTTTTGATGTCGATAGCCGTAAAATGGTGTTTTTTGCCGACATCGTGAAGATACGCTGCAATAGTCAGGTCGTAAAGTTCAACTTCGGAAAGATTTATAGCCTCGCCGATTTCTTTGCAGAGTATAGCGACTCTCTGCGAGTGTGCGAAGTATGCGTCACCGTGTGCCGCGACATCGAGAAGGTTGGAAAAAACACGGAGAAGTTCAATAAGCTGGTTTCCCTGTTCTCTTACCCAGCTCGGCATATTGCTCATCATAGAAGTCGTTACGGCGGTGACATCTACTTTTTTGCCGGACAGCTCAGCCTGGTTGACAATCATCGAGAAAGTTTCACGTCCTTCCTGGCTAAGTTTGTCCTCATCCATTTTTACGATATCCTGGATCCTGTTCGCCATTTCGATATCGTTGGGATTTTCAAGGTTGATTATAGTTTCGTTGCGGAACATATTCTGATTCATTGAAACCGCGTTTCTGACAAGTCTGTCAAAAGCCGATACATCGTTGTTGTATTGTTTCAAAATAAGCGCTTTGATTACATTGGAAGTTGCAACAACCGGAACAACGGTCTGCAC
The DNA here is from genome assembly GCA_902780365.1 of uncultured Spirochaetales bacterium. Taxonomy (GTDB): domain Bacteria; phylum UBP6; class UBA1177; order UBA1177; family UBA1177; genus UBA1177. The sequence continues at coordinate 3,264 of CACZFE010000153.1, read as the reverse complement.
ACCGCTTAGAAGTATTTTCAGTTCGTCGAAAAGGACGATGTTCTGCGGTTCATAGGTGAGAAGCGTAAGACGGTAGTTGTTGACGCTGTATTTAAGCGGGAAAATCGTCTTGTCCATCGCCATTTTTATCGGAATGACATCTGATGGATTCATCACTGCCATTTTTTCAAGTTTTTCGCTTGTTATATACTGAACGTTGAACTGTTTCGAAAGATATTGCAGCAACTCGATTTCAGGTATTTTTCCGAGTTTCAGAAGAATCTCGCCGAGGTATGTCGGGTGTGTTTGCTGGAAACTCAAAGCTAAAGAAATATCAGATTCAGAGATAAGTCCGTTCTCTAAAAAGTATTCTCCGACTCTGGTGCTTGCCATATTAAACTCCTATAATAAAAAAACTACTACTACCAAAAGACAAAGTATTATACTCATGGAAAAAATAAAATCAAGTAATCTGTTTACTTATTTTCGAGGAGTTTTACGGCTGCTTCGTGCATTTCAAGAATAGCCTCCTCTTTGCCGGAGCAGATAAGAAGTTTGTCTGTGCCGCTTTTGAAGAAAAGTTCAGTTTTTTCTTTTGCGGAAAACCTGTCAAGAGCGTGCATTTCGATATCGTCGGTCATTGAAATTCCAATAAAATTCAGATCCTTACGCAGAATTGTGTCCCATTCCGGCGAAAGAGAAGCGGGAAGCCGGCTGATTTCGGGAAGAAGAAGATGGGCTTTCATTACAAATCCGGCCGCATTTGCAAGCTTGCGGTAGGGAACAAGATCTTCTCTGAAAAGGTCTTCGAACGGTTTTGTGATAAGCGGAAGTTCCGAATGTGAGTCTATGACAGTGGTTCCGTGTCCCGGAAAGTGCTTTATCACCGGAAAAACGCCGTGTTCCTGCATTTTTTTGATGTAGATTCCGGCAAAATCAACGACTGTTTCGGGATCTTCGCCGAAAGAGCGGTCTCCGACGATGGAATTGTCTTCGCCGCTTCTCAGATCGACATTCGGCGCCATGTTCATGTTTATACCGGTTTCATGCAGTTTTTGAGCCAGGATCCCGATTTTTTCCGCGGCAGCCTCTTTGCCGTAAGTTACCAACTCTTTCATCGAAGGAAGCGAATAATCTCCTTTCGGCAGTCTGCGGACTCTTCCTCCTTCCTCGTCTATCGAGTGGAATTCTATCGATTCAACGCATTTTGTTGATTTTATCAGGCTTCCAAGCGATTCGCAGCTTTCGACGTTCCTTTTGAAATATATTATTCCCGAGGGCGACACTTCGCGCAGCATCGAGAGCTCGCTTTTTGTGAGCGAGGTTCCTGATAGCGACACTATCATACGGTTTCCAGCCTCTTTTTTCAGTCTTTCAAGTCTTGGTGACGTCATTTTTCACTCCTTAAAAAAACTATTCCGCGGAAATATAGTCCGAAATGAATTTCCTGCAATTTTCACCTTATTTGACAATAAATCTTTATTTTCTAAAGTTTTCCGTTTTTTGTTTGGGAGGGAATGATGATTTTTATAGTCGATATCGGCAACAGCAACACGGTCGTGGGGATTTACAAGGGCGAGAATCTTATAAGAAGGTGGAGGATCTCTACCGACAGGACTCTCACGGTAGACGATATCGCGGCGAAACTTTCAGCACTCATGATGTTTGACAGGATCGAGATGAAAGACATCGCCCAGTGCATAATCAGCTCGGTCGTTCCGACATGGAACCACGCGTGGGAACGTTTTTCGATCGAGTTCCTGAATATGAAGCCGCTGTTTTTGAGATACAATACTAAGTGCGGAATTTCATTGGATATTTTAAATCCTTCCGAAATCGGTGCCGATAGGATCGCAAACTCTGTCGCAGCATCGGCGATGTATCCGCAAGGCTCTTTCATCATTGATTCAGGAACCGCGATAACGCTTGATATCGTGACTCCAGAAAAGAAGTATATCGGCGGCGCGATCATGCCCGGTATCATGATTTCGATGGAGGCTATGTCTCTCAGAACCGCGAAACTTCCCCGTTTCGAACTCGACAGGCCTCTTCACGCAATCGGAAAATCGACACTAGAAGGGCTTACGAGCGGTGTTTTCTACGGTTTTGTCGGAATGGTCGACCGTGTCATCGAAGAATCTTTGAAAGAAGTTGATTTCAAACCCAAAATCATCGCAACAGGCGGACTTGCAGGCGCAATCGCCTCTGCATCAAACTATATCAGCGAATTTGACAGGGATCTCACCCTGAAAGGTCTTAGGATCATAGCGGAACTTAACAGATAATTTTCTAATTTTTCGGCAGATATTTCACAGGATCAACGGGTTTCGAAGATTTTCTGATTTCGAAATGAAGTGCGGGGACTGATTCTGTTGCGGTTTTATCTGAGGTCCCGATGACATCATTCTGTTTTACTGTCTGTCCTTCTTTCGTGTTAAAAGTGCTGAGATGTGCGTATATAGTGAAAAATTCATCCTGATGCGAGAGAATTATCATGTTTCCATATCCTGAACGTTGGCCGAGGAAGACGACTTTTCCGTCGGCTGCGGCATGGATTTCTGTGCTTTGTTCAAAGTTAATGTCGATTCCGGAATTTTTCGGATAACTTGATGTTCAGGAGAGGTTTCGGGTTCGGGAGATTTTTCGGGTTCAGGAGATGTTTCAGGTTCAGGAGACGTTTCAATGACCTCCTCGGCTCCGGGAATAAAGATCGCAGAGCCTTCCTTAAGTTCGTCAACTCCTTCCGGAATTGAGTTCTCCTGACGCAGTTCGTTTGCGTCAATGTTGTACAACTGGCTGATCTTAGTCACATTTTCTCCCTTTTTTACTGTGTGGTAGACCCCGAACGAGTCTGTCGCGCATGAAAGGCAGAAAAGCGCTGTGAAAATTAAAATGACATAGAACTTTTTCATTCTTTTATCGATCCTATGAGCTGGTTTATATTTTCTTTTCTTTTTTCAAGGTATTCCTCGAGTTTTTCGGCACATTCGCCTGCGATCGCCGGATTTACGAAGTTGTAAGCGCCAATTTCGACTGCTTTCGCGCCGACGATGAGGAAGTCGAGAACGTCTTCAAATGATGAAATTCCGCCGATTCCTATGACCGGAATTTTAACAGTTTTTGCTGTCTGCCAGACCATGCGGAGTGCCACAGGTTTTATCGCCGGACCGCTAAGACCTCCGATTTTATTTCCGAGGATGAAAGTCCTTTTTTCGCGGTTTATCGCAGTTCCGATCAAAGTGTTTATGATCGAAGTGCTTTTTGACGGCTTCGAGATTACCGGCG
>CACZFE010000152.1 GCA_902780365.1 uncultured Spirochaetales bacterium | reverse complement strand
TTGATGTCGATTTTTTTGCGTTTCGATGTCGCAAGATCCATCGGGATATGGATGAACTGACCGTTGAGGTATCCGACGACCATTCCGGTTCTGCCGCTCATTCCGGCATGGACTGCCATCTGGGCTAGCTGCGAGCAGAAAATCGAATCGTTCGGGGTAGGCGGGCAGGAGCGGATGATGTAGCTCGGATCGATGTATTTGATGCCGAAAAGCATCCCTTTCGCTTTGAGGTAGCTTTTTATCTTGTCTTTGATGAAAATGCCGATGTCGCCCAGTTTTGCGTTGCCCGAAGCGTCGTATTCGATTTTTTCAGGGTCTCTGACATATTCCTGACCGGCGCCTTCTGCTACTACGATGACACAGAATTTTTTGCGGCGGAGCCTCTTTTCAACCGAATCAAGGAAGCCTCCTTCGCCTGTCATTCTGAAATCCATCTCGGGAATAAGGCAGAAGTCGACCTGGTTCGTCGCAAGTGTCGCGTTCGCCGCAATGAAGCCGGACTCTCTTCCCATGAGTTTTACGATGCCGATCCCGTTGTGGATCGAAGTCGCCTCGGTGTAGGCCGAATTTATCGATTCGCACGCTTCGGAGAATGCTGTTTCGGTTCCGAAAGAGCGTTCTATGTAGTTGATGTCGTTGTCGATCGTCTTCGGGATTCCGATAACCGAAATCTTGAGGTTTCTCTTTTCGATCTCGTTGATGAGTGAGATCGCGCCGCGCTGCGTGCCGTCACCGCCGATTGTGTAGAGGATGTTGACTCCGAGCTCGTCAAGTCTGTCGACCATTTTTTCGGCATCCTGGTTGCCGCGGCTCGTCCCGATGAAAGTACCGCCCTGAAGCTGCTTGTTTTCGACCATTGCCGGAGTCAAGTGCTTGATTTCATAGCCTAATTCCTTGACTAAACCTGCGTATCCGTAGTTTATGCCGAGTGTTCTCTGGTTGTTGTAGCGGTAGTAGTTCATTACGACGATCCCGCGGATCACGGCATTGAGACCGGGGCAGATCCCGCCGCAGGTAACTACTGCCGAAGTGGTCTCACCGGGTTCGAAAAAGAGCTTGGTTCTCGGACCCGCCTTTTCGAAGGATGGAACCTTGAGACCTTTTTCCTGGATCGATTCGACCACGCTTTTGTCAATGAATGCGAGAACGCGCTCATCCTCAGGAATCATCTGTGACTCGTAAATTTTTTTATTCGATGTGAGCGGCGACATGAAGTTCTGTGCGCCGAGTTTTTTTATTTCCATATCGTGTCTGAAAAGCTCGTAATCCTCTTCTTTAAGCCCTTTGATATTGGGAATTTCAACCATTTTTCGCTCCTAAAAAAAGTTCAAAACAACAAAAACGGGAAATTGTAGTGATTTTTCAGAAAATAGCGATTTTTTGCTTTAATTTGAAGGCTGGTAAGCAAGTGAAGTGTTGGCTATCTCAACGCATCCGCCGCCAGGAACAGGTGTAGATGTCAAATCTTCGTCGAGAGTGATTTCGACGAGTCTGAGTGAATCGAGAGTTGCTTCAAATTTACCGGTGTAAAGGTCAAACGGGTCGAAAACGACTTCGCCGCTGTGCTGGAAATACATTTTTTTCTTGTCCACATAAAGCGTAAAAGCAACATCGCTGCTTCTGAAGTTTGAGCCGTAAAGTCTGTAGGGTCTCTTTTCCTGGATGTTTTTCAAGCGCAGCTGCAGCGATTCTTCATCAGAATCTCCGATATTCGGTGTGACAGGATAGTTATAATTGTAAATACCTTCATACGGAGAAATCACAGTGTCGTTTTCCGTGATATTTCCCAGAGTGATTTTTTCACAGTTCCACTCAACGCACTGTGTCCGGGCTGCATTACACATCATATCCTTGCCGCATCCTTCGCCGCATTCTCCTCCGCAGCCGTCGCTTCCGCACTGCCAGCCTTCTTCGCAGTGGGGAACGCAGACGGTGTCCCATGTCAGATCCTCGACTTCGTAGCACGCTCCTCCCGGAACAGGAACCGATTCGTTGGTATAGTCGTCGATCTCGACTTCGACAAGCCTGAAGGAAGCATGGCCTTTTGATTCGAAAGTCCCTTCTTTCACTTCTTCAAAAACGAGCTCTCCCTTCTGCTGGAAGAAAGTGCGTCCAGTTTCATTGTTTTCGAAATCAGCATCTTCGTACAGGAGCAGACATTCCGTGCAGGTTTCATAATTTGCATTGACGCTACTGCCGAGGTCGATCGTTCCTTCTTTGAGAACATAGGGAGATCCGTCTTCAGTGTAAGTGTGGAATGTCATTATGTCCGGAAGAGCCGTGTTTCCGATGACATTGCCGGAGACGGAAGCTTTGTAATAATAATCGTCATATTCGTTCACATGCATTTTAAATTCGTCAAAAGTGATCTTTTCGCATTCGTATGGAACGCATGATTTCTGGTCTTTCGAGCAGGCAAGGTCGCCGCTGCAGCCTTCGCCGCATGTTCCGCCACATCCGTCTCCGCCGCAGACTTTGCCGGCGCAGTCGGGAACGCAGACCCCGGTGTCAAAAGCCCAGTTTTCGATAACGATACACTCTCCGCCTTCGACTTTAGTCACTTCTTCATTCCTTCTTGCGGGATCACCTGTGACTTCAACAAGTTTCGCCGAGAGAGTTCCCTTGATGTTGTAGTCGCTGTCCGTTTTTTCAATGGAAAGTGTTCCGCTTTCCTGAAAGAAAAATTTTTCTTCGGCTTTCTCGAAGTCCTGTTTTACAATTACGCACTCAGTGCAATTTAAGGCACTTTTGTTGTTTCCTGCACCGAGATCAAAAACGCCTTGATGCGATGCGATGAAGAGTTCGAAAACATCGCGGTCGTTCCTGCTGCCCAGAATGTTGTCTTTGACATCACCGAGGTAGGTGTCGATATAGCCCCATCTTTCAAAAGTTTTGTTGTCAACTGTGAAAATGTAGCAGCCTTCAGCGTTTTTCTCAGGTCTATCAGGCTCGCTGTCGGGATTTTCGGGAGTGTCGCTGTCTGTGGCTGTGTCGCCTGTATCGGCGTCGTTGTCTGATGACGAGTCGGCTGTGTCGGACGTGTCAGTGTCTCTGTCAGGTGTCGTGTCAGAGGTTTCGGAATCTTTTTTTCCTGCGCCGCAGGACACGAGAAGCAGAATCGGGAAAACAACCAGCAAAAACATCAAGGATTTTTTCATTTCAATCTCCGTAAAATCATTAAAAAACGGGTAATTATGTTGAAATGTTTAGTAAAGTAAAGATAATAGAGCGCAATTCGCTGCTTTGGAGGAAACGATGGAAAAGAAAAATAATCTGGCATCAAAGATGAAAAGACTTGAGGAAATCGTCGAAAAACTCAACGAAAATCCTGAAATCGAGGATGCAGTCAAGCTTTACGAAGAAGGTGTAAAACTCTCGGTTTCGATAAAAACCTATCTCGAAGACGCCCAGACAAAAATCAGAGTTCTCACCGAGGAAGGTGAGAAAACGGTCGATGCCGACAAACTCGGAAGGAAAGATTTCGAATGATATCCTACGGCTTCATAAAAGAGCGCGACGCGAAGGCTGAAATTGCACAGATCGAGGCTGAACTCAAGCTTGAGTTCGGTTTAAGCACTCTCTGGCGGCCGCACCAGGTCCACAGCGACACGATTTTTGTGGACGGTGAAGGCGAGGGCGACGGCATAATCATCACAAAACCCTCGATCGCCCTCATCAGAACTGCCGACTGTATTCCTGCCCTTCTTTTTGACAGAACTGCAAATATCGCAGGAGTTTTCCACAGCGGCTGGCGCGGAACAGAGCAGAAAATCGTCTCGAAAGGGGCGAAAATGATGGCTGAAATGGGCTGCAAAAACATTGAGGCTGTAATCTTTCCGGGAATCGGGCTTTGCTGTTTCGAAATAGGGGATGAACTTCGCGAAAGATTCGAAAACGCAGAAATTCCGATGAGTTATGTTAACGGAAAACTTCACGCCGATTTGAAAACGGCGATAAAAAACGAGCTTATAAAAGCCGGGGTTGCGGAAATCACCGACAATTCGCAGTGCACTTTCTGCGGAGAGGGTTACTTCTCATACCGGCGGGACAAAACTGAAAAACGGCACGCCACTTTTGCGGTCGTATCTTAAAAATTCTTTTAAAAATTTTTCACTTGGGCATTATACGCCCAACCTAGTGTGTAAAATACGGCCGTTTTTTGATGATTAAGGGGGAAAAAATGTCAAATCTTGAAAGGATCGTTTACATCAATCACGCGATCAAAACGAAAGGTTTCGTCACAAGAAAGGAGGTCTCGGACCGTTTTGAAGTCCACATCGACACAATCAAGCGCGACATCGAATATATGCGCGATTTCCTTTCTGCGCCGATAAAATACAGGCAGAGTGTCGGCGGATATGTCTATGAAACGCCCTTCGACATGCTTTTCGATTCGCTTGAAGACGCTGTGCTTTACTACATTTTCGTCAAACGGATCAGCGAGTCGCTCAAACTCGACGGTCTGCCCTATGTTCCGGT
>CACZFE010000151.1 GCA_902780365.1 uncultured Spirochaetales bacterium | reverse complement strand
AAGCCTGTATCCGATCATAAATATTTTCGAGGTAACACTACGAAATTCGATAGATAAGGCTCTTGCAAAATTTTTCGATGCTAAAGAATGGAACGATGTGATGCTTCTTACTGAAACCGAAAGAAGAATGATTGATGAGGCCAAAACAAAAATTGTTCAAAAAAATCAAACATACTCTCACAGCCGTCTTGTTTCGGAACTTACACTCGGATTTTGGGTTGCTCTCATGGGAAAAAAATACAACTCTCAAAAATTTCAATTCTTCATAATCAAAAATATTTTGCATGGTTGCCCTTCAGAACAGAAAAGCACTGCAGCAGTGCAGAAAAATCTTAACGAAATCCGTTTCTTGCGGAACAGAATAGCTCATCACAGGCGAATACTGCACTGGACTGACTTGGAACAAAAACACGATTTGATTCTGGATTTTATACGCTGGATGTCGCAGGATATGCACAAAATAGCGGTGAACAACGACACTTTTGAGGCGGTATACAAAGAGGGAATCGCGCCTTTTGAACTGTTTGTAAAAAAAGAATTGTGATTGGCCATAAACATTTTTGTGATTGTAACTTTTCGAAAATTATTCCTGAGGCGCGCTGTTCAGTTTTTCTTCCACTTTTTTCACTAAATAGTCGGGGGAAACTTCCAGCGCGTTTGCGATTTTGAAAATTGTCGAGATTTTGGGTTCTCTCTGCGCGGTTTCAAGTCGACCGATGATCACGGTTTGAGTCAGTTATATGAGCGGCTTCTGCTCAGCAACGACAAAGAAAGTGTTTTGGCGGTCGCACGAAGAGAGCGAATCCCCGAAACACCAGAGGAAATCATAAAACAGCCGATGTTTCTTGAGTTTTTAGGTCTGGAAACAAAACCTTCCTACCACGAAAACGATCTCGAAAGTGCAATAATTTCGCATATCGCCGATTTTCTGCTTGAAATGGGAAAAGGTTTTTCTTTCGTTGCTAGACAAAAACGGATCATGCTTGAAGATGACGAGTTTTTTATTGATCTCGTTTTTTACAACAGACTGCTGCGCTGTTTCCTTATAATCGAGCTGAAAACAGGAAAGATCTCGCATCAGGATCTTGGTCAGCTGCAGATGTATGTGAATTACTACGACCGCATCGAAAAACTTCCCGAAGAAAATCCGACCATCGGAATCCTGCTCTGCACGAACAAAAACGATACCGTCGTCAAAATGACTCTACCAGAAAACAACAAAACAATCCTTTCAAGCGAATACCAGCTTTATCTGCCGACTTCGGAAGAACTTGCAAAAAAGGTGGATGAAGCAAAAAAATCTGCACACAATACATCATTGATGCAATAGACAGCGTTTTTGAGGTCAACCTCAAAAATTCGTGATTTCCGGATATTTGAAAGAAGCCGGCGAAAGAACCAAAAAATAATCCTTAATTTTTCCCCACACATTTCCGTTTTGAGATGGCGAAAAGGCAACACTGCCCTCTCAGTCGCCGCTTCGACAAGCTCAGGAACCTCAAAAAATAAGAATCAGCAATTTGACGCTTTTACCGGCATCACTGGCAAAGGCCGCTGATTTCACTTATTATCTCTTCAATTTTTTGGATATTTTCAGCTTTGAATTTTATCGTGCTTTCCCCTTGGAAAGAGCCTTCGTTTTTCTCAAGAAAATCGAATAAAGTATCCATGCTTTTCGGGATGAAGGAAACGCCGAGAGTTATTGAGAATTCGTTTTTACCTACTGAAACAGCGGCTGCTCCGCACTTTATCGCCAGGATCTTTATGCGTGTCAGGCTCATCAGATTTTCGGTCTCCTGCGGGATTTTGCCGAACATTTCACTCATTGTGTCGCGCACCCAGCCGAGTTCGTCAAGCGAGCGCAAGTCAGCTATTTTCCTGTAGAATCCCATTCTCACTTCGGTATCAGCGATGTAACTTTCGGGAATGGTGGCGTTGAGGTCGGTCGAAATTTCGAAGTCGTTCTCGATGTGCGGAGTTCCGTTTTTGAGTTCGTCGATACGGTCTTTCAGCATCTCGAGATACATGTCGTAGCCTACCCCTTTGAGTTTTCCCGACTGGCTTATGCCGAGAATGTTGCCGCCGCCGCGGATGTTGAGGTCTTCCATCGCGACATCGTAGCCGTGACCGAGCTTGTCGAAACGCTTGATCGTCGAAAGGCGGGCGCACGATTCCTGGGTCAGATTGCTCAGATTCGGCACAAAAAGATAAGCCTTGGCTTCGCGGTTCCAGCGCCCTACTCTGCCGCGGAGCTGGTAAAGCTGCGCCATTCCGAACATATCGGCACGGTTTATGATGATCGTGTTTACAAGCGGGATGTCGATTCCCGATTCAATGAGCGAAGTCGCGAGAAGCAGGTCGTAATCGCGGTTTACGAAGGAAACCATCACTTTTTCAAGCTGCTCGGGCTCCATCTGGCCGTGGGCGACAGCGATCCCGAGATTCGGAATGAGCTGCTGCAGCCTCAGTTTTATGTCGTTGAGTCCCGCAACGCGGTTGTGGACGAAGTAAACCTGGCCGTCCCGCGCAAGTTCTGCAAGGATCGCCTCCTTGATGATCTCCTCGCTGTATTCAAGCACGAAAGTCTGGATATTTTTCCTGTCGCTCGGCGCAGTTTTGATAAAAGAAGACTTTCTTATGCCGAGAAGCGACATCTGAAGCGTTCTCGGGATCGGTGTCGCCGTCATCGAAAGGGTCGCAACGTCACGCTTCATTTCCTTTATCTGCTCTTTGTGAGTGACTCCGAAACGGTGTTCCTCGTCAATAACAAGAAAACCAAGATCTCGGAATTTCACATCTTTTCCAAGCACTCTGTGAGTGCCGACAAGAATATCTATCCTGCCGAGTTCCAAATCGTTAAGGATCTGTTTTTGTTTGGATTTATCGTAAAGACGGGAAAGCATTTCAATTCTTACGGGAAGTTTTGCGAAACGCTCCTGAAAAGTACGCAGATGCTGGAAAGCAAGAACTGTCGTGGGAGCAAGGACAGCCGCCTGTTTCCCGTTGGCGACAGCTATCATGCAGCCGCGCATCGCAACTTCTGTCTTACCGAAACCGACATCGCCGCAAAGAAGCCTGTCGGTGATCTCGTGCCCTGCAAGATCTGCCTCAAGTTCGTGGATCGAGCGTGCCTGGTCGGGAGTCTCGCGGAAAGGAAAATCCCTCAAAAACTCGTAGTAAAGCGGAGTATCGACCTTCATCGACTCGGCTCTTTCGACACTTCGCTGCGCATAAAGCTCCAGGATCGCGGCCGCAACTTTCTCGATCTCGCGCTGGACACGGTTCATCGTCTGCTGCCAGAGCACCGTTCTGATCGAGCTTATTTTCGGAAAAACGCCCTCCTCCCAGCGGTAGCGGTAGACATAGTGCATATTGTAAACCGGGATGTAGATCTTATCCTCGTTCTCGTAGCGGAGCTGCAGGCAGTCGGTTCCGTTCATTGTTACAGTCCCTTCGTAAACGCCGACTCCGAACTTGTAATGGACAACGAATTCGCCTGGTTTCAGCGAATTGAGTTCAAATATTCTGTTTTCAAAATATTCTTCATGTTTAATTTCTTTCTTTTTATTTTTTGAAACAGACAATTTGAATATTTCAGACGAAAGGAATGCTGTTCCAAAATCCGGGACAGAGATGATTTCATCAGGAGCGAACCACTCTTTTTTGTCGACAAGAAAGACATTGTCGTAGTCGAGTTTCAGCGGAAGCGAGTCGATTTCGACTATCGGGATATCATTTTTTTCGCCGATTTCTTTTAGAACATCTATCTCGGTAGGCTTGACAAAAACCACTAAATTTCCGTTTTCCTTAAACAATTTATTGATAACGAAAGAGGGATCGTTTTGCAGTTTCTGAGGGACCGCCTTATGCGTTACCGGAAATTTCTCTATTGTTTCGGCTGATGAAAAGAATGAACTGACTTCGATATTAAACTCTCTCAATTCACCGGAAAAGCAGCTTTTTATTTCAAACGGAACAAAATGACCTTCTTCAATTCTTTTTTTTCTTTCCGTATCAATTTTTTTCAAATCTTCTTCAACACAGGTCTCAGCTTTCAACTTTTCGAAGCGGACAGTTTTCGCCTTGAAACGCGAATAGATCGTTCCGTCTCCGGCAATAAGCGGAAAGATGTCCCACTTAGGCAAAGCTCCCGAGGAAACAAGCTCTTCGGTTTCAAGAAGCTGCTGCGTCGAAAGATCCTCCGCCTTTTTTTCAAGCACTTTCTGCCAGTCTTTGCGGAGGATTTCCGGGAACATCAGCTGCGGAACAGTGATCTCGTCGAGAGATTTTCCGTTTCTCTGGTTTGAAAACCAGAAAAGCGAAATATTTTCGAGCTCTTCGTCGAAAAATTCAAGGCGGACACCCTTTCCCGGAATGAAAATGCCGATATCGACGATGTCGCCTCTCACCGCAAATTCGCCTGCGTCGCGGACGATCTGGACTTTCCTGTATCCGAGCTCCGAGAGAGAGCGGACGACATCCGAAA
>CACZFE010000150.1 GCA_902780365.1 uncultured Spirochaetales bacterium | reverse complement strand
ATGCTCATAAGGAAGAGGCTTGTCCAACGGTTTTTCAAGGTAAGTGCTTTCGGGGACGATCCCTGCGTAAGCCAAACCTTCGTCCCAGAGAGCAGGATCAAAACTTTCGTCTTCAGTCTGAATACCTTTCATATTTTTCGCAACAAATTCAATGACTTTTCCGTATTCGCGCCCTGCACGGCTTAAGTATCCTTCGACTGTGCTGATCTCCTGATCGTGCCATGAAAGTTTCAGATTTCTTATGCCGCGGAGGTTTTCGATGATGATTTTCTGCTTTGCCTTGATCTCGGTAGGACTCGACATTTTTTCCCACTGGAAAGGGGTGAAAGGCTGCGGCACAAAAGTCGAGAAACTTGCGCTTATCATCGCTTTTTTACCGAATCTTTTCACATAGTTGCACATTTTTTTAACAAGTTCTACCGTCTCAAAAAGATCCTCTTCCTCTTCATGCGGAAGACCGAGCATGAAGTAAAGTTTGACCGCCTGCCAGCCGTTTGAAAATATCGTATTGAGAGCGTTCAGCAGATCTTCGACGCTGTTGCCCTTGTTTATCATTTTGCGCAGCCTGTCGCTCCCGGATTCGACCGCAAGGGTAAAGCCGACCTTGCGCCCCTTTCTGATCGCCTGCGCGATTTTCGGCGTTATTGTTTCAGTCCTGAGGCTTGGCAGCGAAACCGAAATTTTCCGGCTGTAGCGGCTGTAGGAGCGGACTAAAATATCCTCGATCTCGCTGTGGTCAGCAGCCGAAAGCGAAAGGAAACCCGCCTCGTCATATCCTGAGGTGCGGACGACTCTGTCAAGGATTTCGCAAATATTTTCAGCACTTTTCTCTCTGTGCGGGCGGTAGAACATCCCGGCCATACAGAAACGGCAGCCGCGTGTGCAGCCGCGCATTATTTCGATCGTGAAGCGGTCATGGATCGTCCTCATCGCAAAAATCGGAGCGTCAAAAAGCGAGTCGGGATCGTAGTTGAGATCCTTTAGAACCGCTCTTCTCGCTTCAATTCCCGAAAGCGAGCCGTCGGGATTGATTTTGACAGAGTTTTCATCGTGTTTCGACGGAATATAGATTGCCGGAATTTTGGAAAAAGCCTCAATTCTTTTTTGCTTTTCCTTAATATTTTCAAGCACATCCATAAATTCTTCAGCGTAAGGCTCAAACTCTCCGATTGAGACCATATCAATGAAATCAGCCATCGGCTCAGGATTGCACATGACAGGCCCGCCAGACCAGATTATCGGATAATCACTTGAATTTATTCTCTCTTTTGAATGGATAGGAATTCCTGCGATATCCATGATCTTAAGAAAATCGGGGTATTGCAGCTGATACTGGAAAGAAACTGCAATGATATCGAAATCACGGTAATTCACCCCGTGCATCATCGAAGTGAGCCCGCCACTCGCCTTTGCCTCTTCAAATACATCCTTCTGCGGCGAAAAACCGAAATCTACAAGAAATCCGCGGCGGTTAAAGAGCGAATAGAGGATCTTTACCCCCGTGTGGCTCTGCGCCATCTCGAAAAGATCGGGAAAAAGTATCAGAACCTTCGGCTTGTTCGGATCGGTTTTCACCTTTACAGGCTCGATAAACGGGGCAAAATAACGCCCGGGCTTTTCGATCCTGCGCAGAAAAGAAGTTATGAGTTTCAAAATATTCTCCTAAAACATGAATGTTTTCAGCAATTTACACAATTTCTTCAATTAAAAGAACTCTTGTCAAAAAACGGCAACACTTTAAGGAAAATTGTGGAAAATGCAAGAGTTTGCACCGGCAGTTTTCGAGTTAAATCAGTGGTTTTTTAAAGTTTTTTCAGTGCTTCATCAACGCTGATTGCCGGAATTTTAGAGTTTTTGAAATCTTTGAGATTTTCGGTAACGATGTAATCAAGATCGGCGTTCTCAGCACTTTTCATCTGCAACCCGTCTTCGAGATCGAAAAATGCCGGATCGTTTAACGATTCAAGAAACAGATCTCTATTTTCGGTAAGAATAGTGAAATTATTCACCATAATCAGAATGAATTTTCTGCGGATTTCAGGCGAACGGTGATACTTTCGCAAAATATAAAAAACATCTGTAAGCGAATGAGATGTGACATAGCCTTCAGTCATATTATCAAACAGGCATGACTGTACAAGATGCTTTGCTTCCGTATGCTTAGAATTTGTTTCGATAAGCCAATTCAAAAGAATATTTGTATCAAGCAGAATCTGCATACTACACCCCGTAACGCTCGTCCAAATATTCAAGATATTCTTTACGAGCATCAATCTGCGTTTCGCTTTTGATACAGCCGGAAAGATCGTTGAACAATCTCATCGTTTCTTCCTTAGACATTCCGCCTTTTTCTTCATGCTTGTTTTCATTCATGTTTCCGAGCGAAACAACTAAATTGTAAATAATAGTCTGCTGCTCAGTTGTAAGTGCACTCAACGCTTTTTCGAAAACCTCGAAGCTCATTTTCACCTCCATTCCGCAAAAACTGTTGTATTATACTCAATTTTTTTAGAAATGCGAGAGGAAATTATCGGGAATCAATGATGTGATTCTACCACGGCACTGCGATGAGTCCGGTGAAACCCATGAACGCAAGTGCGAGAAGACCTGCGGTGACAAGTGCGATCGGTGCGCCTTTCATAGCTTCGGGGATTTCGTAAAGCTCAAGGCGTTCCCTGATCCCGGCAAAAATTACGAGTGCCAGGAAGAAGCCGAGAGCGGTCGCGATGGTGTAAACTACGCTCTGGAGAAGGTTGTAGTTTTTCTGCGTTACAAGTATCGCGACACCGAGAACGGCGCAGTTCGTCGTGATGAGCGGGAGGAATACGCCGAGTGCCTGATAAAGCGGCTGCGAAACTTTTTTCAGAATGATTTCAACCATTTGCACAAGCGCAGCGATGACAAGGATGTATGCTACCGTCTGCATGAAAGCAATGTTGAGCGGGATCAGAACGAGGTTGTAAAGCAGCCAGGTAACTGTCGTAGCGAGGGTCATGACGAAAAGAACCGCCGCACCCATTCCGACCGAAGTCGAAACTTTGTTCGAAACGCCGAGGAAGGGGCAGATACCCAAAAACTGCGCAAAAACGATGTTGTTTACGAGGATCGCGCTGATGAAAACAAGAATATATCCGGTCATTTTCCCCTCCTACGCTGCTTTTCTGTTTTTGATGTAGTTTACGAGTGCGATCAGGAAACCAAGTGCGATGAAAGCTCCGGGCGGCATGATGAAAAGAAGGACTTTGTCAATGTTTTCAGGGATAAACTGGAATCCGAAAACAGAGCCGTTGCCCAAAATCTCTCTTACCGAGCCAAGGATCGTGAGCGACATCGTGAAGCCGAGACCGATTCCCAGACCGTCCGCAATCGAAAGAAGAACGCCGTTTTTCGAAGCAAAAGCCTCGGCGCGTCCCAAAATGATGCAGTTTACGACGATAAGCGGGATGAAAAGTCCCAGTGTTTCATACAGATCAGGGAGATATGCCTGCATCGAAAGGTCGACGACCGTAACGAAACTTGCGATTACAACGATGAATCCCGGGATCCTGACTTTGTCGGGAATGACGTTTTTGAGCAGTGAAATCACGGCGTTGGAGCAAATGAGAACGACTGTCGCCGCGAGACCCATGCTCATTCCGTTGATCGCGCTGGTCGTCGTTCCCAAAGTCGGACACATACCGAGAAGAAGGACAAAAGTGGGGTTTTCCTTGATGAAACCTTTTATAAATTCATTCCATACTCTCATTTCCGCCTCCTAATTGCTGCCTTTTTTGTAGGCTTCGACCGCTTTGCCGACCGCGTCAAGAAAAGCTCTTGAGGAGATCGTCGCAGCCGTTATCGCATCGACATCGCCGCCGTCCTTTTTGACGGAAAGCTTGAATTCAGCCGGGTTTTTGCCGTTTACCTGATCTTTGAACTTCGGATTTGTCATGTTGCTGCCGAGTCCGGGAGTTTCTTTGATCGAAAGGACCGCAGTGTTGTGGATCTTTCCTTCGGCATCGAAACCGACAAGAAGCTGGACATCGCCGCCGAAACCTTTGTGGGAAACGGTCTCGACCGCTGTTCCGGCAACTTCTTCGCCTTTGTATGCGGTGTAGAGAACACATTCATCGACTTCCTTTTTCTCGCTGAGCTTGTCGAACTCCGGAACGACCTGCTTTATCGCTTTTTCGAAATTCGCTTTCTGGATCGCTTCAGCCGCCGGCTTCGTTTTTGTGTAGGTAAAACCTATCGCAAGCGCACTGACAAGCGAGATCGCAAGCAGCACGAGAAACATGTTGAGGAAGGTGCTTTCGAGTTTTTTCTTCTTATCCGACATAGTTCACCTCCTTTCCGAATCTCTTCGGTTTGATGTATTTGTCGATGAGAGGAACGAACGCGTTCATAATGAGGATCGAGAACATGCAGCCTTCGGGATATGCGCCGAAAAGCCTGATGCACGAGCAGATGGTGCCTGCACCGACCGCGAAAATTATCTGACCTTTCGGATTCATCGGGCTTGTGACCATGTCAGTGAGCATGAAGAATGCGCCGAGCATGACGCCTCCGCCCAGAATG
>CACZFE010000149.1 GCA_902780365.1 uncultured Spirochaetales bacterium | reverse complement strand
GGAACTTCTTCAGCGCTTGCCGGCGGAACTTCCTCGGCAAACATAAGAGTCGAGAACATTAAAACGAAAGCAAAAATCATCGTTTTCATCAAAAACTCCTTTATATCTACTGTAAGATAAAACAAAAAAAGCCGTGTTATATTACGCAGAAACGTTATTTTGTCAATTTAATTAGATACAATCCGCTGAAAACATGAGATTTTTCGATTTTTGCAGCAAAAAAAAGACTCAAAAATTCCAATTTTACGCCGGTCCCGTATAATCTTCCGGCTTGATTTACGGAGGTGAAAATGGAAATCAGAAAAATGCCCGTTGCTCCCATCGGAGCTAACTGTTACATCGTTTCGGAAGGCAATGAAGCCTTCATAATCGACCCGGGCGGAGATGCGGAAAAGATAATAAGTGCGGCAAAAAATTTTGATGTACGCTATATTTTTTTAACACACGCTCATTTTGACCATATCGGCGGCCTGAACAATGTTTCTGATGCTTTTCCGGATGCGAAAACCGCGGTCAACTTTTTCGAACACGACTGGCTTTACTCTCCGCAGCTCAATTTTTCGGAAGAATTCGGTCTGACTTTTGTCTTCAGAAAAAAAGTCGATATAAAACTCGAAGACGGAATGACTCTCGATTTCGCCGGCATAAAAATCAATGTCATCCACACTCCCGGCAGCACATGTTTCCATATAAAAAAATCGGAGACCTCTGAAAGAGACATCCTTTTTTCGGGCGACACACTTTTCAGAAGCAGCATCGGAAGAACCGATCTCCCCGGCGGCAACGGCAGAAAAATCGTCGAAAGCATCAAAAACAAACTCCTGACTCTCCCGGACGAAACTGTTGTCTACCCGGGCCACGATGAAAACACGACGATCGCTCTCGAAAAAAAGTTCAATCCTTTTTTAAAGTCGCGCGCCTAAAATCGTGTCGAAATGTGATATTTCGAAATCCCGACATATCGATGGCGCGCACCAAAAGCAATAACGTTATCACAACGAAATTTTACTTTCCCGAAAATATTGTTAATATTCGCGGCTTTTTTTAGGAGGCTGCATGGAGCACCTTGACAGGCTCGAGGCCACTTCGATACATATTATCAGAGAATCTTATGCGAACTTCAAGAATCTCGGTATGCTTTGGTCTATCGGCAAGGACAGCACTGTTCTGCTCTGGCTTGTGAAAAAGGCGTTCTTCGGACATGTTCCGTTTCCGCTCGTCCACATCGACACACACTACAAAATCCCGGAAATGATCGAATACCGGGATAAACTCACTAAAGACTGGCACCTCAACATGATCGTAGGAGTCAACGAGGAAGCTCTCGCACAGAAAGCGACTTTCCCAGACGGAAATGCGGACAGGATCACTTGCTGCCGTAATCTCAAGACTCAGGCGCTGAAATCGACTCTCGACGGAACGGGAAAAAGATATGTTTTCAACCACGAAAAGGGCTATTACGAACTTGACAAGTCGCACGAAGCTTTCACCGCGATAATTCTCGGCATCAGAAGCGACGAAGAGGGAAGCCGCTCGAAGGAACGCTACTTCTCGCCCCGCAACGCATCGAACGAATGGAACATCGGTGACCAGCCGCCGGAATTCTGGAATCAGTTCAAGACCGATTTCGCACCGGGAACACACCTTAGGATACATCCTCTTCTCGACTGGACGGAACTCAATATCTGGGAATACATCGAACGCGAGAAGATCCCGACAGTCTCGCTTTACTACGACCACGGCGACGGAAAAAGATACCGTTCGCTCGGATGTTACCCGTGCACGTTTCCAGTCGAAAGCACCGCGAAAAACGTTTCCGACATCATTGAGGAACTGAGGAGCGGAAAGTTCGCCAAGATCGCGGAACGCTCAGGCAGGGCGCAGGACAAAGACGACGGCGGCGGACTGGAGACTCTCAGGAAAGAAGGGTATATGTGATGCCGCGCCAATCGCGTCGAAATGCCGATATTTCGAGATATCGATATTTCGATGGCGGCAAATCAAGATTTTTATTGCAATAAAATAAAAAAAATATTATGTCTCGCTGTCAATTGTTTTCTGAAAAGTTGTGTCCCGTTTTTTTAATATTTTTTTTAGGAGTTAAAAATGGCAACAAAGAAAGCAACACCGGCTGCAAAAGCTGCTCCGGCAAAGAAACCGTGCGCAAAAAAAGCTTGCTGCGCAAAAAGCAGACATCAAAGGAATGAAGGCTTCCCAGGTTCACGAGATCCTCGGCAAGTACATCCTCAAAGACGGCTACGACATGGTTGTCGACACCGAAAAAAGCCACGGCAGCTACATGTACGATGCAAAACACAACAAAGAGTACCTCGATTTCTTCTCATTCTTTGCTTCAATGCCGATCGGATTCAACCATCCGAAACTTCACAACGACGATTTCATCAAAGAGATCGGTGAAGTAGCTCTTCACAAAATTTCGAACAGTGACTTCTACACCACGACTATGGCTGAATTTGTAGAAGCTATGGCAGAAACCGCGAAACCGGCTTACATGAAGAAGATGTTCTTCGTTGACGGCGGCGGTCTTGCAGTTGAAAACGCACTTAAAACCGCTTTCGACTGGAAGTTCAGAAAGAACCTCGAGAAGGGTGTCAGAATCGATGAAAACGAGATGAAGATCATCCACTTCAAACAGGCTTTCCACGGCAGAACGGGATACACACTTTCACTCACCAACACTTCCGACCCGAGAAAATATATGTATTTCCCGAAATTCGACTGGCCGAGAATCACAAACCCGAAAGCTATTTTCCCGCTTGAAGGCGAAAATCTGAAGAAGACCATCGAAGCTGAAAAAGTTGCTTGCAAGGAAATCCTTGACGCATGCGAAAAATACGGCAGCCAGATCGCCGGTCTCATCATTGAACCGGTTCAGGGCGAAGGCGGTGACAACCACTTCAGAAAAGAGTTCATCCAGGAACTCAGAAAGTTCGCTGACAAATACGATTTCCTCCTTATCTTCGACGAAGTTCAGGCTGGCGGCGGTCTCAGCGGCAAATGGTGGACACACGAACACTACGGCGTAAAACCCGACATCATCTGCTTCGGAAAGAAATTCCAGGTTTGCGGTATTCTTGCAAACGACAGAGTCCTTTCGGTCAAAAACAACGTTTTCGTTGAATCGAGCAGACTTAACTCAACCTGGGGCGGCAACATCGTCGATATGAAGAGAACCGCTCGCTACCTCAAGATCATAAAGGAAGAAAAACTCGTCGAGAACGCAGCGAAAATGGGAAAAATCCTTCTTGAAGGACTTGAAGCACTTTCAAAGAAGACGAAAGGCAAAATCTTCAACGTCCGCGGCAAAGGTCTCCTCTGCGCATTCGATATGAAAGACGGCGCAGCAAGAAACAAATTCATCGACGACTGCATGAACAAAGAAAACATGATCGTTCTTGCATGCGGCGACAACTCCATCAGATTCAGACCGTTCCTCGACATCACTGAAGCTGACGTCAAAGAAGGCTTGAAGAGAATGGAAAGAGTCCTCATGGGAAAGAAATAGTTCTTTTACGAACTCCAGTTTTAAGGGCCGGGTAACACCGGCCTTTTTTGTATTCAAAAATTTGTTTTCGCACTTTTTTCATATAAAATACGCCGGTTTTTTTCGGAGGTCCGATGAAAAAAGATCGTTTTTGCTTCGGCAAAGTTGTTGTTGCCGCAATTTTATGCATTTTTCTCGCTGTTTCATGTTCGAAAAAGGAGGAATCTGCTCCCGTTCCTGATCTCACGATAACCCAAAGCGACATCATGCTTCTCATAGAACACAAAAAAATGATCGACAGCATAACTTCGGAATACGACAAAAAGATTTCTGAAGCGGAACCGGGTGCTGCATACAAACTGATCGAAGAAGGTAAAGGCAGGATCAATCAGTATCTCGAAAGCAAAGGGCTCAAGCCCGAAATTTTCATGAAAAAATCGAAAAAAATACTGAAATGCTACCTCGCTTTCAATGAAATCAGCGACGAAACAATGCAGAAAAGGATCGAGATACTCAAGCAGAACGACACTTCGGAACAAGATCTCAAAATCAAAATCGAAGCATACAAAAAAGCCGGCGAGGCATTTTATCAGGAAATGACCGCAGGTCTTTCCGAAAAAGAGATAGAACTCGTCAGATCGAATCTCAAAAATATCTCGGGAGTCACTGAATAAAATATGCTTCCTTGCCCGTCCGGCATTCAGGAAACTAAACTTTATTTATTGAAAAAAAACATTAAACTATTTCGCTTTGTTTGTTAAATTCTGTGCGGCATTTTTGCGGAGGAAAAGATGCGGAGAAGCGACAGGCTTGATTTTACAGCTGCTTTTGAACAAGGCTGGATTCAGTACAAATCAAATTTCACGAAGCTCATAGGCCTGGGTGCTATGATTGCGCTGCCGCCGGTTTTCTTTCATTTCAGCATAACGGCTGGAGTTATTCTGACCCTGATTTTTGAAGGTTTTCTGATGATTCTGCTCGCCAATTCTGTTGTCTGCGCTTCGAAAGGGCTTAAAAACGACGTTTTTGCATCCCCGAATCTTCTTCTTAACTATGCAAAGAACGGATTTCTCATTTCGATTCTTCTTTTTCCTCTTCTTCTTGTCGGCGCTGTTCTTGCAGTGATTCCTTCGATCGCATTTTTCAGTGTGTTCATGTTCACTTTTTTCATTATTGCACGCAGGCAGAAATTCGCCGTTGACGCTATGATGGACAGCCTTCGAGAAGGAAACGGATACAGGCTGCCGCTCTTTCTTTTTGCTTTCATTTTCTATGCGTCAGCCACTCTTGCGTTTTTTCTCGCTCAGATTTTCATACCGCTCGGATTTATCGCCGGCGCTGCTATAACGCCCTATTTTTTCTCGGTAATTTATGAATTTTACGACCAGTTGGAGACAAAATAATGAACTACGAGACCGATTTCCTGGCTTACCAGCTTTTGAACCTTTACAAAGGAAGAAAGGTTCTTGATTTTTTTGCCGAACCGCTTTTCGGCGACGCTTCCGGCAGATCCTACGTCAGAATCAGCTTCGAGGGAACGACTGTCATAATGATGAAAGTCGCTAACATCAAACCGGGCGAGTTCGGACGCGGCGATTCCTTCACCGACTTCATCGCGATCCGCGACTTTCTGAGCGGTCTCGGCGTGAATGTTCCCGAAATTCTTGCCGTTATTCCGGAACAGAAAGCGATGCTTCTTGAAGATTTAGGTAATGCGACGCTTTTCAGCCTCATCGAAAGCGACAAAAAGAACAAGTTCAAATATATCAAAGACGCGCTTGATCTGCTTACCGACACGCAGACACGCATCTACAACCGCACGAAATTCGATACTCCGGCGGACAAAAGAAAATTTACGACCAAACTTTTCATGGACGAGTTCTACCATTTTTATGAATACATGATCGCCAAAAGGGTTTACGCTGTTCCTTACAAAAATCTGTGGCCGAAACTCGAGAAACACTGCACTAAAATTTCGAAAGAACTCGCGAATCTCCCCTACTTCTTTTCTCACAGGGATTTTCAGTCGAAAAACATCATGGTAAAAGACGGCAGGAAATATCTCATCGACTTCCAGGATGCCCTTATGGCGCCTGTTGTATACGACCTTGTCTCGCTGCTGCGTGATTCCTACGTAACTCTTTCGGCAGAAGAACTTTCGTCGCTTCTTTCGTATTTCTGGAACACAAACAGCGTAATGCACGAATTTTTTAACGACTACGACTCTTTCGAGCACGCTTTCTACATCCAGACTCTGCAACGCAAGATGAAAGATGCCGGAAGGTTCGTCTATCTCAATCAGGTAAAGGGCAAAGAGTGGTTTGTCCCCTACATTCTGCCGACACTCGGCTATGTCAAGGATGCACTTCTGAAGCTTGAACTCGGCAAGGTTCTTGAGCTTCTCGCTCCTTATATTCCTGAATTTGACAACGGGAGAGTAAAGTGAAAGCACTGATTCTGGCAGCTGGTTTCGGAACCAGAATGGCTCCGATCACCGATAATATCCCGAAACCGCTGATTCCTGTCCTGAACCGTCCGACAATCGAATACAACATCTACTTTCTGAAACATTACGGGATAAAGGAAATCTACATCAACCTTCATTCACACGGCGAGAAAATCGCGAAAGCGCTCGGCAACGGCAGCAAATATGGTGTCAGCATAGAATATCTACCCGAACAAGAGATCCTTGGAACCGGCGGTGCGATAGCTTCAATGGCTCCTTTCGTCAAAAACGAGCCGTTTGTCGTCGTAAATTCCGACACGATCTTCAATTTCGATCTCGACAAGATGATCGAAAGCCACAACCATTCGGATGCTTTGGCAACTCTGGGCATACTTCCTGCATCGCAGAAGGATCCGAGAGCTGTCATCCGCGTTGACGGCAACAAGATAGTCAGAATGCTCAACGAATCGATTTACGATACTATTCCGGAAGGCAACGCGATGTTCACCGGAATACATGTCATAAACCCGCAGCTTCTCGAATTCATTCCGAAAGACTGCTTTGTTTCAATTACGAGCTATGTCTATAAACGTGCCGTCAAGTCGAGAAGGAACCTCAACGCCTTCTATATCCAGGGTAACTGGTGGGATATGGGAACGCCTGACGGATATCTGGACTGCTCCTTCGAGCTTTTGAAAACCCTGCCGCTCAAATTTTTCGATGATAACGATATTTTCGGTGACTACTACCACACGAAATACGAACATCTGAACGGCAGCGGCGAAGATGTTTTCTACTACGAAATCATTCTCGGACCGAACCTCATTGCAGGCAACGGTGCTGTTCTTACCGCAGACCATGAACTTTCCAATGCCGTTTACCTTCCTGGTGCCGACGGATCAAGGGTTATTTACGGCAAAAAGGGCAGGATTTATTACTGACCCTGAACTTCCATAAATATTTGTTGACACCGCGTTTTTAAAGCCTATATTGCAGCGATTTGTTTCTGCGGAAATCGGTGAAAATCCGATGCTGTCCCGCAACCGTGAAGCTTTAAGCCAAGCCGGATACACAGACTCAGATCACGTTAATGAGTACCCCGAGGAGGGAAAAATTGCGATCCGAGGTTTTCACAATTTTTCCAGTATTATTCACCTTTCCATCATGGAGGAGAAAATGAAAAAAACCTTATCTTTGCTTGCGGTTATTCTTGTGCTTGTTTTCGCTGTGTCGTGCGGAGGCGGCAAAAAAGATGACAAAGAAACTATCGATCCTGACGAAGACACGACTGACGACACTGACGTCGCAGACTCTGACACTGGAAACGAAACCGACACTGATTCAGACACAACTCCGGATAACCCGGACGATCCGGACACAACTCCGGACAACGGCGACACGACTCCGGATGACGATGGTGACACAACGCCGGCAGAAGAACCAGTCAAAACTCACGGACTTATCGGCAGATATGCTGACAGCTGGGGAGGAAGCCACATCATTTCCAACACGGCTTGGTTCGAGCCTTCCTCTTACGGCGATTCACTTTTCCACATCACTCAGTTCGATAACGAAAAAGGGTTCATGATCGCTCAGAACGACAAGGTAAAATCGTGGAATCCTGAAAAATGGAGCAGATTCGACTACATCAAACAAGACGGAAAAATTTATTACTGCCAGATCGTTTATGACAAAGACACTGAGGCCGAAGCTCTTGCCGCCACAGATGCAGACAGAGCAGATACCGCTACAGGATGCAACGGCAATTCATGGACTGAACTTGTTGAAGTCGAAGAAACCTCCCTTAGCAAGGACGATACAAAAATCGCAGCATGGGCGACAGGATACGAAAACTACGAAGTCGGAGAAAATGTTGACGAGAAGTGGCAGACTCCGGAAAAAGCTCTCGGAAAAGCTGAAGGAACTTCTGAAGATGTCGTTGTTCTGGGCGAAGGCGGCAGTATAGTCCTCACCTTCGCAAAACCGGTAACAGACGGTGAAGGAGCCGATTTCGCGGTTTTTGAAAACAGTTTTGATGACGGATTCCTTGAACTCGCCACAGTTGAAGTCAGCAGCGACGGTGAAAATTTTGTCGCTTTCGACAACTACTACCTCGGCGTTGAAAAGATAGGCTCCTACGAAAACACTCAGCAGACACGTCTTATCTGGGGATTCGCGGGCAAATTCAAACAGGGTGAAGGAACAATGTTCGACCTCGCCGAACTTGCAGGGAAACCGGAAGTTGTCAGCGGAAAAGTTGACCTCAAGGCAATAACCCACATAAAAATCATCGATATCATCGGTGACGGCTCAAAGAAGGATTCCATCGGCGATCCGGTCTATGACCCCTACCCGAATACGGGAAGCGCAGGTTTCGACCTTGACGCGGTTGCAGTCATCAACGAATTCGACTCTCTTGAAATTTCGGGCAAATGGTATGCTTACCAATTTGGCCAGTATGACGCGATTTCAGGGAAAGGATGGAGCCAGTTCAATGTCATGTACGGCGGTTCCTCAAACTACGCTGTTCACTACAACATTGTGGAATATAACAACGGCACAGATACTTTATGGTCTAACCTAGAAAAA
>CACZFE010000148.1 GCA_902780365.1 uncultured Spirochaetales bacterium | reverse complement strand
CAGTCAAATTTTATCATTTTTTCTCTTTAGGTTTGAAAAGGATAAGACTCGAAACTATTCCCATCGCGATCAGCGTTTTGATCCTCGCTATAAAAGTTATCAAACCGCCGTCGGCACCCGAAAATCCGACGAAATTGAAGATGACATATCCTATCCCCTCGCCCACTCCGAGCTTCATCGGAATGAAGGCCAGAATGTAGTTTCCGAGTTTTACCGCACAGAAAGCGAGCATTATTGTCGGAGCCGGATAACTGTCGAACCCTGCGAAACGGATGCAGAGAAAGTATGAAAAGAGGGCGACCAGTCTTGCAAAAAACTGGATCCAGAACACTTTTTTGTAGTCGGAAGGCCTCTCTTTTCTGAAAAGATTGAGGTCGCGGTCCATTTTTTTCGCCTTTTCTATAAATTCGTCAGGATTCTTTTTCCCGAAATATTTCAATATCTTAGCCACTTTTTCCGAGATGTTGAGCTTTAAAAGGATCATCATTCCCAAATACGGCAGATAACCCAAAAGAGCGCACATAGCAACGATCATGAATATTTCAGCGTTGAAATAAGGATCATCGACAAAAACATAGACGAGAAGAGAGAGAATGACTATTGCGAAAAGCGCACATCCTTTTGAAAGTTTATAGATGTAGTTCCACAAAACTACGCTTTTTATCGAATTTTCAGAGCCGGTCACCTCTTTTATAAGACCGATCTTCACGAGTTCGCCCACTTCCCACGGAATTATCTGGTTGATGAGCGCTCCGAGACAGTTCGAAGGAAAGATCTGAAGAAAATTTTTCTTTTCAGGAAGTGTGTAATAGAGCGCCAGCGCATCAGAGCCGTTTTCCAAGATCTCGCAGGCGATAAGTATCAGCATTCCGCCGACGCCGACCTTGACGAAGACTTCCGCGACTTTGTCGAAACCTATCCCCTTAAGCAGGAACAACAGTATGACAAGTGAAATCACAAATAGCAAAATCCTTAATAAATTCCGCAATTTATTTCTTGTTTTAGTATCCATCAAAATCTCTCTTACTATACAAAAAAGCGGTGTATATTATAGATTTATATATCATTGTCAATTTGAGAAAAATAGAGTTGCCAGAATTTTTTTAAATCGTAATATTACGCCGGTTGTTGATTTTTTAAGGTTTTCGATGTTCATACCGACTACAAAAAAAGAGCTTGAAACACTTGGCTGGGAAAAGTGTGACATAATTTTCGTGAGCGGAGACGCCTACATCGACACTTATTTCGACGGATGCGCGATTTTAGGCAAGTATCTGATAAAACACGGTTTCCGCGTCGGAATAATTGCCCAGCCCGACATAAATTCTGCAGCAGACATCAGCCGGCTCGGTGTTCCGGAACTTTTCTGGGGCGTTAGCGGCGGCGCGATGGACAGTATGGTCGCAAACTACACTTCATCGGGACTTCCGCGAAAAGAGGATGACCTCACACCCGGCGGGATCAACAACAAGCGTCCGGACAGAGCAGTTTTGAAGTATGTAAACCTCATCCAGCGGACTTTTACCGAAAAGAAACCGATAACGATAGGCGGGATCGAGGCAAGTCTCCGCCGTTTCGCGCACTACGACTCGCATACAGACAAAATCAGAGGCTCCATCCTTGCCGATTCGAAGGCTGACATCCTCGTTTTCGGTATGGGTGAAAGAGCCAATCTGGAACTTGCGGACACAATAAAAAACGGCGGAAATATTGAAGAAATCCGCGGTATTTGCTACATGGCGAAAGATGCTCCGGCAGATTTTGTGAAACTTCCCGATTTTGAGGAATGCGCCGCTTCAAAAGACAAATTTCTCGAAATGTCGAAACTCTTTTTCAATTCGTGCAAACTCAAAAAAGGGATCGTCCAGAAACAGGCAGGAAGGTTCGTCGTGCAGAATCCGCCTGCTCAGCCGCTCACAAGTGCCGAGCTTGACGAGATCCATGAACTCGATTTTGAAAGAGCAGTCCACCCATACTACGCCGCAATGGGAGAAGTGAGGGCTCTCGACACGATCAGAAGTTCGGTCCTGACTCACAGGGGCTGCTTCGGAGCATGCTCGTTCTGTTCGATAACCGCTCATCAGGGAGCCGACATAATTTCAAGAAGTGAGGAATCGATAATCCGCGAAATCACGAAAATGGCTTCGAAACCGGGATTCAACGGGATAATCGGCGATCTCGGAGGCCCCACGGCGAACATGTACGGAATGGATTTTGTCAAAGGCGAAAACGCTCACTGCGCTCTCAGAGAATGTCTTTTCCCGAAAGTCTGCGACAAACTTCCTGTTGACCACTCGCGTCAGATCGCGCTTCTAAAAAGAGCTAGAAAAATCAAGAATATCAAGCACATATTCATTTCTTCAGGGATCCGTTACGACCTTATTTTAGCCGACAAAGTCCACGGACAGGAATATCTTAACGAAATTCTTACGCACCACATTTCGGGGCAGATGAAAATTGCACCGGAACACATAATCAAGGACGTAACCGACCTCATGAACAAGCCTGACGGCAGAAATCTCAAGGAATTCAAAGAGTTGTTCGACAGGACCGTTCGGAAACTGAAAAGCCCGCTTTTCCTCACCTACTACTTCATCGCCGCATTCCCCGGCTGCACCGAGCGGCATCAGATCGAAGCGAAAAAATTCATTTCCAGCGTCCTGAAAACCAACCCGAAACAGGTCCAGATCTTCACTCCGACACCGTCAACAGAGGCTACCGCGCTTTATTGGACAGAAAAAAATTTCGACGGGAAAAAGATTTTTGTCGAAAAAAATTTCAAAGGAAGAAAACGTCAGAAAGAAATAATCACAGAAAGAAAAAAATTGTCGTGACGACGTTACAATGTGACGGCGACAACGTTACGACGAAACGACGTTACGCCTTGACGACTAAATGATAGTTCTTTTTGCCGCAGCGAAGTACGAGCATCGAGCCGTGAAGAAGATCTGATGTTTTGAGCATCATGTCGGCGTTGTCGGCCTTTTCATTGTTGACGTAGCAGCCGCCCTGAGAAATCATTGCTCTCGCCTTTCCTTTTGAGGGCTGCATTTTGGTGAGAACGAGAAGATCAGTGATATTTACGCCGTTTTCAAAGTCACTTGCCGGAACAGTTGTCGAAGGAACATCCTTGAAAATACTGATAAGATCTTTTTCGCTGAGTCCGTGGAGATCCCCGCCGAAAAGTGCCTCGCTTGCCGCTTTCGCGCTGCGCAGTCCCTCTTCTCCGTGCATGATTCTTGTCGCTTCTGTTGCAAGAAGGATCTGGGCTTTTCTCAAATGAGGTTCTTTTTTGTGCTCTTCAACGACTTTCTCGATCTCTTCAACAGGCAGGAATGTAAATATTTTCAGCATCTTTTCGACATCTTCGTCTGTGACGTTGATCCAGTACTGGTAGTATTGGTAAGGCGAAGTTTTTTCAGCATCGAGCCAGACAGCATTGCCTGCGCTTTTGCCGAATTTTTCGCCGGTCGAAGTCGTCATGAGCGGGAAAGTCATTCCGAAAGCCTTGCCTGCGTCGTCGGGATTGATTCTTCTGATAAGTTCAAGTCCTGCCGTGATGTTGCCCCACTGGTCGTTTCCGCCGAATTGTACCGAGCAGCCTTTTTCCTTGAAAAGATGAAGGAAATCATGAGCCTGCAGAGTCATATAGCTGAACTCGGTGAAAGAAATCCCGTTTTCCGAAGCGATCCTCGTTTTGACCGAATCTTTGGTCAGCATGTAGTTTATCGTGAAGAATTTGCCGACTTCGCGCAGCCAGTCAAGGATAGACATATTCGCCGTCCAGTCGTAGTTGTTGACGATTTCAGCTGGATTTTCGCCGTCGAATTTAAGGACTGTCCCCATCTGTTTTTTTATTGCTTCAACGTTTTCCCTAACCTTTTCAATGGTTTGCAGGTTTCTTTCGGTCGATCTTCCGCTCGGATCTCCGATCATTCCGGTAGCGCCGCCGACAAGGGCAAGAACTTTGTGCCCGCATCTCTGGAAATGAGCCAGTCCCATGATAGGAACAAGGTTTCCGATGTGAAGACTGTTTGCAGTAGGATCGAAACCGCAATAGACCGTGACTTTGTTATTTTTTAAATGCTCAACTATTCCTTCATCAGTGACCTGCGCGATGAAACCGCGTCTTTTAAGTTCGTCGAAAACAGACATTTCTTCCTCCAAAAATCAAAAAACGGGGAATATTACTTATGAATGCCAAAAAAGCAAAAACGATCGGCTCAAAACTGCGGAAAATTTACTTTTTCTCAAGGAATTTCGGTCTGAAAACGATGCAGATCGAAGGCAGAAGAACCATTGAACCTACAAGACATACGGCAATACTCAGAACGATCAGAGCGCCGAAATAGCGTATCGGCAGGAACGAGCTTATAAGCAGGATCACAAAGCCGACCATGACGCTGACGGCGTTGAAAATGATGCCTCTTCCTGTTGTCTGAAGCGTGTGGCGGACTGCCTCTGTTGTGTCGGCGTGTTTCTGCATTTCGATTTTGTAGCGCCACAGGAAGTGGATCGTGTAGTCAACACCGACTCCGATAACGATCGATGAAATCAAGGCTGTAGCGATATCGAGAGTGACTCCGGTAAACCCCATGACTCCGAACATCAGAACAAGCGAAACTCCGAGCGG
>CACZFE010000147.1 GCA_902780365.1 uncultured Spirochaetales bacterium | reverse complement strand
TTCAACGAACTTATGATAAAGTTCAAAGCCGAATCCGATATTCAGGCGCATAACTTCAAGCTCTACAAGGACAACAACGGCGACGGCAAAGTAGACAGCGGCGATACGGAAATCGCTTCGGAAAACGAAGTAAAGAACTCTTATGTAAATTTTGCTGTCAAAGATCCGGCAAACAGACTTACGGCTTCGGGCATCAAAAACCATTTCATCGTCACAACCGATGCAAAAACAACAACCGATGCACGTCCCGGAAAATTCAGCATGATAATCGAAGGAAGCGAATCGTTCAAACTCTCCGATTCAGGCACAATCACACCTGAAGGAGAAAAAATCGAATTCGTTGAATACAGATTTGAGCCGAATGAAGGTTTCATCATCACAAAAGGAGCGAACGATCCTAAGGTTCCGGCCTACAAAGATTTCAACGGCGTTCACGAAATGCTTCAGGTCAGAACAAAATCGAAAGGGACCGATGACGCTGTAAGTTCGATAACGCTCAAAACACCCGGCAACTAATTCTGGACAAAAACGGCGACGGACTCCACTCGGCAGATGACGAAGTTCTCGCAACGGTAAGCGATTTCGCAAACCCGACAACGATCCAGATCGACGGTCTCAAGGACGTTCTCAAATACGAAAAAGATGAAGAGAAATTCCTCGTTTTCGAAGTGGAATTTAAAATGTCGGTCGGCGAAAAGGCGAAGATCCAGGTTTCCAGCGTCAAAGTAAAAAGCGGCAACCCGGTAGTCGAAGTTCCTGTTTCCTCGAACGAATTCGCTTATGAATGCGACAAAAACGACCCGAACTCCTGTGCTTCGGACGATGACGGCGGATGCTCGGTTTCAGAACTTCCCGAAGACAACACGAACATTCTCTACATCGCGCTTGCTGCTTTCATGGCTATATTCGCGGCGGCTTTCGGCTTCTCATCTTTCAAAAAATAAGAATCTCTGAATTTTTAAATCTGTTTATTTGAATCTTTCGAAAAAATCTTTATTCCCCAGAACGTAAAGCAGCGTTCTTGCCCTTGTAGCGGCAATATAGATCAATCGCGAATAAATATCTTCGCGGATCATATCGGTGTCGCAGAAGACAATGACTTTCGCATCAAGCCCTTTAAAGCTCTGTATCGTAGAATACCCCGGAAGCGCAGAATCCTCAGAACCTTCCGAAACTTCGATCCCGGCTCTCGCAATGATAGAATTTACGTAGCGTTTCGGCGAAAGAAAGACAACTTCCTGCATTCTGACACCGCCGGTTTCAAGGTCTCTCAGTATTTTCAACGTTTTCACCTTGAAATCTTCATCACCGGCATACTCGATTTCACGGACTTCCTCGCCTTCTTCGTTGAGGTTTACATTCATTTTTATCCCGCTTGCCTTTTCGCAGTACCGCCCTATCTGCACAGTATTGCGGCAGTTTTCGTTGAGTCTGTATGTGGCGCAGTGACACCGGCAGAGCTTCTTCAACCCCTCACTGAACAACGGGTTGAAAATATTCTGGTTCTCGTCGTAGAAAACAGCCCAGCATCCGTTTTCGAGGCCGCCTTTCAACATCCGGTCGAGAGCATCAAGATACTCGGGTTTCAGGATATCCTGTCCTTCGTCAAGAACAAGTGTATCGTACTGCATCTTTTCAAGCTCTTCCGCAGGCAGTAGATCAAGATATTCGCAGAATCTGCGCGGAAGGGTCTCCGAGAAATAGATCTCGTGGTCGCTTTCCATCTCTTCCTTGTCAACTTCCACAAATTCACCGAACAGAGCGTGAATGTTGATGACTTTCATATTTTCCGCGGCACCTGCTTTCCGAAGAATCGTGCCGGCCAGATTTTTGTTGAAAGTGAGGTACAGGATTTTCCTGCCCTCACCCGCCTTTTTCAAGGCAAAATCAACGGCAAGAAGGGTTTTTCCGGTCCCGGCACAGCCTTCCACCATGATCCGCTCGTTGCCGTAAAGCCCTTCGACAATCTTCACCTGCCCTTCCGTCAGACGGACAAGTTTTTCATCGACTGCGTCAAGAGAACTTGAAAGAGACGGGAGAAACTGAAAATTCCCGCGCAAAGCCATGACGATTTTGTCGATATGAAAAGCCGTGAGGCATCCTCCCGCTCCAAGCCCGCGGTTTTCCCAATAGTCGAAAATTCTGTTTATATAATCTGACATGCTCTTTGTCCTTCTGTCATAGACTATTTCCGGAATATCCTCGACAGCAGACGATCTGAACTCGATATCGGGGAAAACCACGCCGCACGCCACAGGAATTCCGGACATGCCGCGTTCTCCCTTGAATCTGGCTTCCAGCTCTTTCTTCAGCGAGAACATATTGGCCGTAACCTGTTTGAATGGACCCTCTTTCTTTGTTGTTTTCCTGCCATATCTGTCGGTATAGATCCACATTCCGCCCTTGCGCTCGATTTTTCCGCCCTTTATTTCAAGGCATGCGACACCTCGTTCGCAGACAACCACGAAATCGACTTCGCCGTAGACTTTTGTATTGTGGCGCGGCAACCCGAGAGAGTGAAGAACAGATGCATTCATCTTGGAATTTTTGAGGATTTCATAGACTTTGCGCTCGGCAGCACTTTTGACATCTTCACCAAAAAACGGCGGAATAAAAACGGGATTCATCTTAACCTCGCAACTTTTGAAACAAAAAAGCGGATTATCATACTCAAATCGCGTAAAAAAGCGAGAGGCGGAAGATAAAAAAAATACATGGAACAAATTTCCTTTTTTTAAAATATGCCTATAATATTCCGTATTTGATAGTTGGAGGTAAAAAATGAAAAAGTTGCTTATTGTTTTGACAGCCCTTGTTTTTATTGCAGCATGCGGTGAAGAAGGCATGAGAGTCACGACACCTGAATCGGAAACTGAAACTGACAAATCCCAAAACGATGACGATGCCGTCACTGACACAGATCCCGTTACGGATGAAGGCGACAATGCTCCGGATGAAGGCGACACTGTGATCGACGACAGCGATACGACTCCGGTCCCTGATGAAGGAGACACTATGGTCGATGATACCGATTCGACTCCGGATGACGCCGATACGACACCTGACACCGATACCGACGCCGATACTGATACCAAGGAAGAACCGGACGACGGCGGAGAATGTGAAAACGGAACTACCAGAACAAAAAAATGCACTGATCTTCCCCAGAACGCTGTATGGAACACTGCGGAATATGTGCTGCAAGTCTGCGGAGACGGAGTTTTCACTCCTTCAAATTCCGGGACCTACAACACAGAAGCAGCTTCCTCGACATTTGAAAACACGACCCCTTCCGCCAAAGAACCGCTGCCTCCCGACTGCCCTGAAGGAACAACCGATGTTGACGGACTCTGCGAATACACAGGCTGCGGTCAGTATGCCTACGTCATGTATTTTACGACCAAAAACGGGACCCTTGTTTACAAGCATGATCCGGCTTCGACATGTTTCAAAGAAGCAAGCTCATCAGGCGAGCAAGTTCCCTGCTGCTGCGGCAAACCGATTTATAAATTCAGCAAATCCGGCGATATTCAGGCAACATACGATCCGGCAGTCAACCCGATGGAATACGCAGTTTCGCTCAATGACAACGGCAGTGTAGCCTCTACGGACAGATGGGTCTGCGAACCTACAATCCCATGCAATGAAGGTTATGAATACGGCAATGAGACAGGGAAATGCTACAAATGCTCCGGAGAGCTCTCTTTTGACGGCTCGCAATACCAGTGTCTTATAGAAATTGGTACAGAATGCCACTTCAAATGCAAAACGGCTTTCAAGTGGAACGGAGAATCCTGCATTTAACTTGACCTTATAAATTATAAAAATATAATGCCGCGGGTGAATGATAACCGTTTGTGGAGTCACTTTTGAACAACCGACAGTTAACAGGAATGCTGATAAAGAGAGGAATCATCTCTCTTCCTGAATTAAAATCGCTCGAAGAACTCTCTATTGAATCGGGTGAAAGCATCAAAGATATCCTTTTCAAGGAAAACAAGCTCAATGAAAATCAGCTTGTAGACATTCTCAGCGAGCAATACAACGTTCCAAAGATCGACCTTTCGGAACTTGACATCCAGCCTGAAGTAATCGCACTGCTCAACGAACAGATCGTAACGCGATACAACGTCATCCCGATTTCAAGAATCGGCAATACGCTCACAGTGGCGATGGCGGATCCTTCGAACATGAACGCGCAGGACGACATCAAGTTCCTCACAGACTACAATGTCGAAGTAGTTATTGCATCGTCAAGCGATATCGAAGCAGCCATTGCAAAATACTACGGCGAGCAGGCTAAAAAGGACGACAAGAAATACGGAGACATCAGTTTCGACATGGAAACGCTTCTGAACGAAGCCGACAATGTCGAACTCTCGACCGAAAGTTTTGACGAAAGCACTTCCCTCGAAGATATGATCAGAAACTCCGAGGAAGCTCCTGTCATCCGTTTCGTCAACATGGTTCTCCTCGACGCAATCAAGAAGAAAGCGTCTGATATTCACGTCGAGCCTTATGAAAAAAGCTTCAGAATCCGTCTCAGAATGGATGGTGTCCTTTATGACGTCGTCCATCCGCCGAGAAGCACGATGGATGCGATCGTCGCAAGACTCAAGGTCATGGCGAACCTCGATATCGCGGAAAAACGTATCCCGCAGGACGGCCGTATCAAAATCAAAATCGGCCAGGGCGAGGATATGGACTTCCGTGTTTCGGTCTGCCCGGTAATTTTCGGCGAAAAAGTCGTTCTCCGACTTCTCGATAAGAGCAACCTTCAGCTCGACATGACCAAACTCGGTTTCTTCCCCGACCAGCTCGAAATCTTCAAAGAGGCAATATACAAACCTTACGGAATGATGCTCGTTACAGGTCCTACCGGTTCCGGAAAGACAACGACGCTCTACTCCGCCCTTTCCGACCTCAACAAAGACGATGTCAACATCTCGACGGCAGAAGACCCTGTAGAGTTCAACCTCGAGGGTATCAACCAGGTTGCGATCCGTGAACAGGTAGGTCTTACATTCGCTTCGGCACTCCGTTCTTTCCTCCGTCAGGACCCTGACATCATGATGGTCGGTGAGATCCGTGACTTCGAAACAGCCGACATCGCGGTAAAAGCTGCTATCACGGGCCACATGGTTCTGAGCACGCTCCACACGAACGATGCA
>CACZFE010000146.1 GCA_902780365.1 uncultured Spirochaetales bacterium | reverse complement strand
GCGGCGACACCCGCCGTTCTCATGCAGATCGACGGTATCGGGCTCATCGTCGCAGATTCAATAGCATCGTTTTTTGCCGATCCTCACAACAAAGAGACTGTCACGAAACTGCTTGAAGAAGTCGAGATTTTTTATCCCGAAAAGACATTGCCTTCCGGAAATGTCAATTTTGAAGGTAAAACATTCGTCATCACCGGAACTTTGTCCCAGCCGCGCGAGTTTTTTGCAGAAAAAATCAAATCTTTAGGCGGCAAAGTAAGCGGTTCTGTCAGCAAAAAAACTGATTTTGTCCTTGTTGGCACTGATGCCGGAAGCAAACTTGCAAAAGCGAAAGAATTCGGAGTCAGAACGATAGACGAAGAAGAGTTTGATTCGATGCTTGAATTATAACACTCTCATTTCTTTAAGGATTTTCATCGCAGCATCCTGCTCTGCCGCTTTTTTGTTTCTTCCAAAACCTCTTGAAGTGAAACCCATTGAAGAACATTCGATAACGAAAACGAGGTCGTGTTCAGGGCCCATTCTGTCGATTACCGTGTAGGTCGGAACGGGAAGGGCAAGTTCCTGCGCGATTTCCTGAAGACGCGATTTGTAGTCGCGGTTGATGTGGTCCAAAAGGTCGATGATATCGGGAGAAGCGTCAATAAGAGGGGTGAAAATTCCTGTTATTATGCGAAGGACCGTCATCCAGCCAGCTTCAAGGAAGATTACCGCCATAAGCGATTCAAAGACATCGGAAAGAATAGAATCCTTTTCTCTGCCGTACATTTTTTCTTCGCCTTTGCCGAGGATCATAAGGTCTCCGAGTTCAAGGCTTTTCGCATTGTATGCCAAACCCTGCTCGTCGATCAGGTTGCTGCGCGCTTTGGAAAGTTTGCCTTCCTCCGCATCGGGAAAGGTGAGGTAAAGCAGGCGTGACACGGCGAGACCTACGACTTCATCGCCTAAAAATTCAAGCCGCTGGTAGTTTTTTCCTTTTTCGGCCGTCTCCGCGCTCGGATGAGTAAAAGCGGTCTCAAGCAGGTCGAGGTCCGCAAATTTATAGTTAAGTTTCTTTTCAAGTTCTATAACCTTGTTTCTGTCGAGCAGTGAAGTCATTGTTCCCCTCCCAGAGCATACATCGCGATACTTGCGGCAACAGAGGCGTTGAGCGAATTTATTTTGCCGAACTGTCTAATCGAAACGACGAAATCGGCGCAGTTTAAAATATACTGTCCGACGGATTTGTCTTCGCCGCCGATGACTAGAAGTATTTTTTCAGGATTTACTGCAGCAACATCTTCGAACGAGCTTTTACCCGCTCCGTCGAGAGCAATTACTGTATATCCGTGTTTTTCCTGAAGATTTTTGACATAAACGTTTGAGCTTGATTCTCTCACTATGTTCAGGTGTTCGCTTGCCCCGGCACTCACTTTGATGACGGAAGGATAAATTTCAGGAACGCCGCGGACAGGCATCAGGATCGAATCGAAACCGAAAATCTCGGCACTTCTGAGGATCGCACCGACATTGTGCGGGTCTTCAACATTGTCGAAAAGAAGTATGCGCTTTTTGCCGATGATTTCGTCAAGCTCTGCGTATTTATACACCGAAGCCCTGATGACTGCTCCCTGGTTGTCGGTAGAACCGGAAAGCTGGTTCAGCCTTTCACGTGTTACCCATTCCAGTTTTATTTCTTTTTTCTCAATAAATTCGGCAAGTTTTTTGATTCTCTGATTGTTTGCCGATTTTTCGTTGAGATAAGCCTGATAAATTTTTCTTTTGCCTCCGCGGATAACTTCGAAGCATGAATTTATGCCGTAGACATATTCAATAGATGATTTAGCCATAAAAAACCTTCCTAAAAAACTTTTTTCGGGCGATTCTAATAGTGAAAAGGTGATAGTCAAAAAAAATCGGGTCGTGTTACAGGAAATAGCGGTTTACGAAATCTTTTGTTTTCGGGTCGTCTTGTGTTTCAGCTATATCCGGATCGAGGTAGAAAGCATGCCAGAGCGCGGCGACCTTCATTTTTTCAAGATAAGATTTTATTTCCTCTATATCGCTTCCCTGAAGAAGTCTGAGAAGTTCGAGAGTCCTGTTCTGGACTGCAGGCCTGAGACTTTTTACAAATTTTACTTTATCTTTTCCGGCGAATTGCAGTTCCGAAAAAATCTTCTCCGCAATTTCGTTTGAAATCAATTCAAGCCCGCACGAAAGGAGAAATGATTCTCTGATA
Organism: uncultured Spirochaetales bacterium; assembly: GCA_902780365.1. Lineage (GTDB taxonomy): Bacteria > UBP6 > UBA1177 > UBA1177 > UBA1177 > UBA1177. Next base: position 2,444 of record CACZFE010000146.1, on the reverse strand, counting down.
GCGGCAAATTTCAGTTTTTCAAAATCCATATTCAGGGATTCAGGTCCGAAAATAAGGTAGGGGATTTGTGAAATCACTGCTTTGCAGGGTGTTTTAATTTCTTCATCCCATAACCCCTCGAGCTCGTCGAAATTACATGTAAGCTTAATATATTCAATAAGTTGTGTCAGTATTCTGTGTCTGTTGGAGTGAAGCGGTTTGGCCGTGATTTTTGTTTTTGACGGCATCAGGGACGTCAACTGTACAAATTCCCTGAAAAGGTTGTCTTTTTCATTAAAAGCTGCAAATTCAAAGATCTTGTCTTTTCCGAGGGCGAAAAGATTCGGGAAGGAGTCTGTTTCCGAATTTTTCTTTTCACCTATAAATTCGAGTGATTTTTCGATAAAAAGCGTAAGTTGTTTGTTTGCCTTGTTGAGTTCGAGAAGTCTGCGGAGAGGATATACTGCTTTTCTTGAAACTGCTTCAAAAATAACCGGTTTAAGGAGTTCGTTTTCCTTTTGTGCATCATTTTTCCGAAGCGCCGTTTTTGAAAAGAAAACTCTCCTGTCAAAATCATCCTGTATAAATCTTTTTATGAAATCATCTGCTGTTTCAGATTTGCCTTCCGATAGAAGCATATCGATATAACGCTCAAGATTGTTATCTGTTTTTAAAAAAGATTCCAAATCTTCATCACTTGTAAATTTTATACGTTTTCTGTATAATTCAATAAGTTTGTCTTCTGAAATATTTTCTTTGACAAGAGAAATTGTTTCGTCGATAAAGCGGCATTTTTCCTTGTTGTCATCAATTTTCTGAGAAGCGATGCTTCTGACAAAAAGGAGAGTGTCGAAGTCTTTATTTTTAATATAAAGATGTTCCATAATTTCTCTTATTATATCTGCTGTTTCTTTGTTTTGAACCGTTGTAAAAAGCTCTTCAAGTTCATTTTGAAGTTCCTGATTTTCGCAGCCTTTAAAGAACAATGACCAGATTTTCCGCTTGTTTTTTGATTCGAATTTGAGATAGTAGCTCAATATAACAGAAATTCCGTCAAAAAATCTGGCCTTTATATATTCCTCTGCCAGGAACATGACTGCAATTTTCTTTGTTGAATTTTTGATCAGAACGTTTATAGAAAAATCTTTATTGAAAAGTGACATTACAAAGTGTTCCTTGTCGTTATAAGAATCTTCAGAGTTTTCTGTTTTGCCTTCTTTGTATAAAAAGTAAAGATTTTTCCAGAACGAGGGATTTTCCCTTTTCAGAATCTCATCTGTCATCATAGATGAATTGCGCTGTTTTATATATTCAATAAATAATTCAAAGTTATATTCGTTATAGTCTATGGATTCTGTTTCAATATTTGTGAAATCAGCCTTGCCTTCAATCATCCTCAGATTTTCTTTGGCAATGATGTTATCAGGATTTTCTTTAAGTATTTCAGAGAATATTTCGTTTGCTTTTTTTGTCATTCCTCTGTCACGGAAGATCATAGCAAGTTTTGTCTGATAAGAAAGAAATGTTTTTGACTGCGGATTTTCTATGATATCCGGGATCTGGGAAACGATAAGATTGATTCCTGCGGTATCTTTTGTTTTTGAATAGATTTTTTCCAGATAGAGGAGGGATGGCAGATGGTCAGGAATTATTTCGAGAAGCTCTCTGAAACATTCGGCGGCACGAGTCATATCTTTGAGGTTTTCATAAAAGAGCACGCCGTTTTTGTAATAAAGAGCCGCAATTTCATTGATGTTTTTAGATAAATCGATTTCTTTGAAGTTTGTTTCGGCGAGTTTTTCCCAATTCTTTTCCGCGCTATAGACAAGCCCGAGTTTTTTTACGGCATCAATGTTTTTTGGATCTATTTCAAGGATTTTGAGAAGATATTTTTCCGATTCCCCGATCGCATCACCTGGAATCGTGCGGCAGTCGGCAAGTTTTTTCAGGATCCTTATTTTTTCATCTTTTTCGGAAGTGTTCTCGAATTCTGTTGTCAGAATTTCTATGCACCGTTCGTAATTTTTCGCTCCGATACAAAGTCCGGCAAGCATTCTCGCTGTTTCAAACGAATATTTGGCGGCGAGACTTTTTTCAAAATATTCGGCGGCTTTTTCGGGATTGTTCATTCTGCGTAGGAAAATTTCGCCTGCTTTTGAGAAAAACGCAGCCTGAAAACGAGGTTCGTTTTCTCTTTCAGCCATGAGGGAGTAGAGCTCTGCGAGTTTTTCCCATGATTCGTTATCTTCGTATATTTCAGCCGCCTTGGAGAGGGCGAATGTGCAGTTGAGCGGATCTTCATCTGCTATGCTCTGATAAATTTCTGCTGCAAATTCCGGGATCTCCAGTTTGTTTTCGTAAAGGTCGGCCAGGATTTCCAGATACATCGTCTTTTCGGCTCCGATTGTCTTCTTGGAGGAGAGTTTATAGAATTTTCCGACCAGATCCCATTTTTTGTAATTGTA
>CACZFE010000145.1 GCA_902780365.1 uncultured Spirochaetales bacterium | reverse complement strand
GAAAACAGTGTTCAGTTTGGAAAAAGGCTCGTTGAAATGGACTACGCCGAATGTCAGAGCAGTGTCTCCTGTCCGGTTGTCGGTGCGGCAGATACGGTCGCCTTTTTTGAAAAAATCAAATTCACCCTTCTCGTTTTTTCTGATCTCAACAACGAGGTAACGCATTGTTACGCTCGGGACATTTTTTGCCACGGCAGCACTTGACTGAGATCTGAAAATGATTTTCTGCGCCCATGTCCCGGCAAAATTCGATTCGATCTCCTCTTCAGTAACGGAATCTTCAGAAACATTTTCACCGGGGGTCTCAGTTTCATCACTATCAGGCGTTTCAGTCACTTCTTCAGCTTCGTCCGGCTCCTCGTTTCCGTTGTCGGGAACAGTTGTCTCTTCATCAGGAGCGGCTGCTTCGTCATTATTTTCAGTATTTTCATCATCGCTTATTTCGGTATTGCCGGTATCAGAGCCTTTTTCAGCCTCTTCCCCGCTTTCATTACCGCCGCATGATGCAAGGAAAATCAAAAAACAAAATACAAAACCCAAAATCAAAAACTTTTTCATTCAAATCTCCATAATGAATTGTAAAAAAGCCCCTCCGGAGAGGGGCTGAAGTTAGAAAATCAACGGATCAGTTGACTCCTACTGCATCTCCTGCATTCGGGTCAACAAGGTCGAAAACCGTGTCAAGCTGGTTGACCAGCGTATCGCAGTCCATCGAGTCCGAAACTTTTCTGAACTGGAATATTGATTTATCTTTGAGTGTGGTCGTGTTTTTCGGAGCTTTCAATGTTGCATTGGTAGCATCTACCAAAAACTGCTCGTCACTCCAGTCAACATTTCCTTCAATTTTGTCTTCAGCAACCATTTTGCCTTCAAATACATGCCACAGTCTCTGGACATAGTACATGGTACCGGTCGAAAGAGAAGTCTTGCCTTTAATGCCAAGCGTAAATGCGTCTTTACCGTCTTCGTCGTGGTCAAAAATTCTTGGATCGCTCTTTTTGTCAATCATATTTTCGGTCGCCGGGTTGTCCATGCGTGCACCGCGGAGTTCCCAGTCTTTGTTGAGTTTGAAAGAAATCTCTTCGCCGTTTTCTGCAACTTCTACATAAGGAGTATCTTCCTGACCGGCGATGTCAGCAGGTTTCCAGTGGAAGAAGACGGTATTGAACTTCGATTCGTTGAAAAGGACATTACTTGCGGAAGTAGCGTTCTTTTCTCCGGTCCTGTTGTCCGTTCTGCAAAGTTTGTTGTCAACCTTGTTCATATCAAGCTGTCCTTTTTCGTTGACATAGAAATCAGCAATAAAATACCTGGTCGTGATACTTGGAGCAGGTATACCGAGAGCTACTGAATTAGAGTGAAGAATGACTTCTGCCGCCCATCTGCCGACAAATTTTTTATAAAGCGGATTTTCGTTATCCGGATTGTCCGAGTCAGGATCGTCTGTATCCGCTGGCGTGTCAGGGTTGTCCGTATCCGCTGGCGTGTCAGGGTTGTCTGTATCTGCTGGCGTGTCAGGGTTGTCTGTATCTGCTGGCGTGTCGGAATCGGTATCGCCTGCAGGAGTCGTGTCGCCTTCGCCGCTGTTTCCGCTGTCGGAATCGGTTTTGTCGTCACCTTCTTTCTCCGTATCCGTTGTGTCAGTGTCACCTTCGACTTTTTCGGGTGATTTGCTGTCGCCGCCGCATGAAACAAAGAAAAGTGTTGCACAGATTGCAATGAGTGAAATTACGAATTTTTTCATCTTTTTCTCCTTAAAAAGTGGTTAAAATTACCATATAACTTCTGCTGAAACACCTAAATTCAAAAGGAAACCCTTGCTTGTCCAGCCAGGAAAACCGGGGTTGTTGGTCTGCATTTCCTTTTTTATGGTTTCTACATCCTCAGATGAAAGTTCGGAACCGTAATATCCGGCTTCATCGTCAGGAACTTCGTCAACCAGTCCGCCGTCTTTCATAGCACGTTCAAGATCCTTTTCTTCCGTTCTGCTGAGGAGCCACTGCAGAGAGCCGCTTATTCCGGCACCGATCTTGACCTGATCAGTAATGCCGAAATATTCGTGGTAACCGAGAGAGAAGCCGAACCTGTCGTTGTCGACATAGTTCTCTCTGCCCGTCTGAGCAGGAACGGGACTTGGAACATAAGTGAAGCCGAATGCGGCTCTGCGTTCGGGATGACGCATCATCAAACCAGCTGTAGCAGAGAATGTATCACTCCATTTATCAGCAGGTTTTTCGCCGTGACGGTTGATGTAAGTCGACCATCTTGACCATTCAAATCCGGCCATGGGAGTAAGTATGTAGTCGTTTTTCACCTTAAAATCATAGTATGTGCCGATCGAAAGTTTTATAGGCTGGTAGCCTGCCGTCATCGAGGATTCGGCCTTGAGATATTTTTGACCTTCAGGATAGAGATAGTCCAGACCTAAAACCTGCATTTCATTGTTGAGTTTGACGATACCCGTGTTCGTCGGGAAGTGGAAAGTCCCAGTGAGATGCCATCCTGCGACCGGGTTTGCCACGAATGAGAAGTAGGGCATAACCGAAGCGCCGACATTCATCTTTGCATTGATGAGCTGCTGGGAAGGGTTCGAAGCATTCGGAACAAAAACGCGGTTCTGAGTTTTTGTATAAGTCGAGATCGCAAGTCCGGCACCGATCCTGAAGTAACGGCCGAATCTTCCGGCAAGAGCGAGTGCCGCGCTGAACTGTTTGAGTCTGTCACCGTAAAGCTCGAACTGAAGACTGTTCGAAAAATACTGCTCTCTTTCGTCGTTGAAAAAAGGTTCCTGTGTCTGGATCCCCGAAATCGGAAGAAGTGCATAAACACCGACAGCGAGCTGTCCTCCTATTTTTTCGAGACTTTTCTTCGCTATGTTTTTAACTGCACCAAGCATGATGACGCCGTCGAATGAGTCGTAATCGGCTGAGCCGCGCCTGTTTATCAGATCAGCTGTGGGCAGAGGCGCATTGTAGCCTTCGATCCCGGTTCCCATGTTCGAAGTTTCAAAATCATGGATATAAGATCCAATATCGTATCCGTCAGGACGCAAGCCGTGTTTTATCGACTTGTTCTGGATCGTCATTCCGAAACCGATCTTGAAGGAGTCGTCAAGAGTCGCCAGATCTGCCGGATTGAAATACGCCGCCTCAGCACCTGTCGAAATGATTCTCGAAGTGAACGGATGAACAGAATCCTGCGCCCCGACAAGCTCAAGAACAGAGGAAGCAAAAAGATTTGCCGAAAAAAACACAGCAAAAACAACGGTTAAAAGTCTTCTTACAAACATTTTTTCACCATCAATATAAAAATAACTTAATTTCAACAAACAATGAGACTTCAAAACAAGTCTCAGGTTACATCATCCCGAGGTATTTCATCACCTTTTTTATATCTTCCCAGACCGGCCGTTTGAATGACTCGTTCCTGAGCAGAGCACTCGGATGATAAGTAACAAAAACCTTTATTCCTTCATATTCGTAGGTCGTTTCGCGTGCTTTTGACATTGAACTTTCAATACCGAGCAGATTTTTTATCGCAACTTTTCCGAGTAAAATCAAAACCTTAGGATTCACGATCCGAATCTGTTCCTTCAAAAATCCTATGCAGCACTGTGCCTCATCCGGCATAGGATCACGGTTCGCCGGCGGACGGCATTTCACTATATTCGCTATGTAAACCTGCTCACGCGGGATCTTCATGCCGTTTTCAATTATTTTTGTGAGAAGCTGTCCCGCTTTTCCGACAAAAGGTCTCCCTGACAAATCCTCGTCTTCGCCCGGTCCTTCGCCTATAAACATGATATCAGCCTCAGGATTACCTTCGCCGAAAACCATATTTGTCCGTTTTGCGGCAAGACGGCATGCAGAACATCTTTCAGCCTTCACCCGCACTCTTTCAAGCTGCGGCAACGATTCGTCGACAGGTTCTTCGACAACATTTTTGACCGGAACAGCTTTCGAAACTGAAAAGAAGGCTGATTTATCGAAAACTTTTGCTATTTGTTCTGAAATTGAAGAATTTATCTCTTCCGCAAACTTTTCATTGAAAGTGAAAGGCTGGAGCTGATGCTGCCATAGCAGCCAGGCTTCAATAGATTCGGGGGAAAGTGAGGAGATCAATCTTTTTCTCTGCCGTATCTGAGAATAAACAAATTATCTTCAATAGCGTTTGCAGCTTCTTCACGGACTTTCGGGTCTGTTTCTTCGCTGACAAGCTTTTTAAGGTAATCCTGAACCGATTTGTCGCCGATTTTTGCCAAAGACTGGATTCCGATCGACTTTGCAAGAATCGATTTCTCGCGGACGACAAAGTCGTAAAGCGGTTTTGCGCCGCCGGCATTGCCGAGCTGACCGATCGACATAGCTGCTGTCGTTCTGATTTCTTCCTTGGAATCCTCGTTCAGGACCTGAATGAGGAAAGGAAGCGATTCCGCGAACTGGTATGAGCCGACAACCGAAAGAATTGTCTTTTTCCAGTAAGAATCAGCACTTTTGTTGAAGAGCGAAACAAGCGCCGCAGCGACATCTTTCGATTTAACCTTGTTGAAGTAGTTGTTGAACTCGAGCTTTCTTTCGGAAAGTCTTTCGTTAGTAGCAGCCTTGAGAACGAGCTCGACAAGGTCAGCACCGTCGTATTCCGAAATTATTGCAAGAACTTTCGCAAGCCATTCTGCATCACCGCTGTCAAGCTGCGACGAGATAAGTCTTATCGTGTCAGGAGAATCGATTTCGATAAGGGCAC
>CACZFE010000144.1:9938-11395 GCA_902780365.1 uncultured Spirochaetales bacterium | reverse complement strand
GAAGCACAACCACATTGACCTTGACAAAAGCGGAATATATTCAAACAGATACAGGATCGAAAACCACGGACTTGAAGTTTCGCTCCACACAAAACCTTTCTGGGGACTGAGCCTCAGAAGTTCCTACACCTGGATCTTCAAAATGCAGGAATACAAGGTCGTCGAAGTCGAAGGAAAAAAATACAAGAAAGAAACCCCGACATTGAGAAGGCCGAAACACTCCTTCAACGCGATCCTAAACTATAACTACGAAAAAATACTGAATATTTCTCTGGAAGTCGACTATGTCGGAACGCGCAAGGACGAAGTCTACAACTATCCGAAAACACCTTACACCGTCACTGTCGACGACTTCGTGATACTGAATTTCGCGATTTCATACAAAGTCCACAACTACGTGACGATTTTCGCCAAAATCGAAAATATGCTCGACAACGACGACTACGCCTACTCCGTCGAATACGGAACAGCCGGTATCACGCCGTGGATAGGTCTGAAACTGAATATATAGGACACGACTTGACAGAAAAAACACCTTAAATAAAATCGCTCGGCTTGAATTTCATGGAGGGATCAATGCTTCAGAAAAAAACATTGGGAAAAGGTTTAGATGCTCTGCTTAAAACAGATTCAGACCAGATGACGCTTTCTATTGCGTCGATAAAACCGAACAAGGAACAGCCGAGAAAGCGTTTCGATGAAGAAAAACTTGCTGAACTTGCCGAATCGATAAAACAATACGGCATAATCCAGCCGATAGTCGTCAAAAAGGAAACCGCAAAAAACGGCGCAGTAGTTTACCGCATCGTTGCAGGCGAAAGACGTTTCCGCGCGGCACAGCTGGCAGGCCTCACGGAGGTTCCTGTAAGAATATTCAAAGGCGAAGACGACTATCAGGTATCGCTCATCGAAAACCTTCAGCGCGAGGACCTCAATCCTATCGAAATAGCAGAAGCATACGACGAACTGATGAAACGCTTCAGCTACACACAGGAGGAACTCAGCCAGAAAGTCGGCAAAAGCCGCAGCGAAGTCAGCAACTGCATGAGGCTTCTCAATCTCTGTGAAAAAATAAAGGATATGGTTCGTTGCGGAGAGCTTTCGACCGGTCAGGTCCGCCCCCTTGCCTCCCTCAACCACGAGGAGCAGGAACTTCTGCTTGACAGGATCCTGAATGAAAAACTCACGGCACGCCAGGTTGAAAAAGCCGTTTCCAAGAAAAACGCGCCGAAAAAGGCTAAAAAACCCGAACAGCCTGAAATGTGGCGTAAAAAAGCAGCAGAAATAGCTTCCGGAATCAAGGCGAAAGTCCTGCTCAAACCGAAAAAACGCGGTATTTCCGTAACTCTTGACTTCGCTTCCGTCGAAGACTTCGAAGCATTCTCAAATTCTCTCAAACGCAAAAAATAATGTTTTCCGGCATATTGAAAAAAATCCTTTTTATTCTTCTTCTCATC
>CACZFE010000144.1:0-9909 GCA_902780365.1 uncultured Spirochaetales bacterium | reverse complement strand
CTCATCTCTTTTTTCACACTTTCAGCCGAAAAAAAATTCAAAGTCGTGATCGATCCGGGACACGGCGGGAAAAACACCGGCGCGGTTTCGGGCAATATTTCGGAAAAAGAACTCACTCTCGCACTCGCCTCAAAAATCAGAGTCTTTTTCAAAAAACACCCAGTTCAGGGAGTCGAAATAATTTTTACTAGAACAGACGATTCATCCATGCCGATAAAGGAACGTGTCGAATTTATCGAGCGTCTGCAGCCCGACCTTTTCATCTCGCTGCACTTCAACAGCCAGAAAGTCCTCACCACGAACCGCGGTTTCGAAATATACTACCCCGCAGATTTCGTGAGCAAGGACACAGCTTCGAACGCGCTTTTCTACGACAAAGTGAACCGCTCTTTCTATTTCGGCTCGATTTTCAAAGACCTTTACTTCAAGGCAAATCTTCACACGACCTGGAAACTTCCGCTTAATATGTTCTCGCAGAAATACAACTTCGGTCTGTTTGACGATACCACTGTGCCCGGACTTCTGCTCGAAGTCGCCTATATTTCCTCTCCCGAAGACAGAGCCTGCATAGAAAACCCGCTTTTCACGGCCGATGTTGCGTGGTTCATATACGACGCGATAATAAAAATAGCCGAGAAAAACAAATAACTGCTAATATGAACGGAACTGCTTTCAAAGTATCAGAACTTATCGGCAAAGCAGCCGAAAAGCTCAAAAACATCTCGGAAACACCGAGGCTCGATGCCGAAATACTGCTTGCAAAAGCGCTAGGAACAAGCCGTTTCGAACTTTTCACAAAATACAATGAAAGCATAGACACCGGAGCGGAAAAGCTTTTCAACTCGTTTCTGGAAAGAAGAGCCGCTTTCGAGCCTGTTGCCTACATTACGAATGAAAAAGAGTTTTTCGAAGACACTTTTTTTGTAGACAGCCGTGTTCTCATCCCGCGTCCCGAAACCGAATTTATCGTCGAAGAGGCCATTTCCCTGCTGAAAAACACTAAAAAAGCGGATATTCTCGACATCTGCTGCGGAAGCGGCTGCATCGGACTCAGCATAAAACGGGCATCTGACTGCGCTCTCACCCTTTCCGATATTTCACCTGATGCGCTTGCAGTGGCAAAACTCAACGCTGAGCGCCTTTTTCCTGCCGCAAACGACATTTCTTTCATCCAAAGCGACCTTTTCAGCACTATTTCAGGCAAATTCGATCTCATAACCGCAAATCCGCCCTATCTTTCTGAAAACGACATGAAAAATTTTGTGGTGAAAGAACTCTCTTTCGAGCCTGAAAACGCATTTTTCGGCGGCAGAACAGGTTTTGAAATCACGGAAAAGATCCTGAATAATGTTCACAAATTCCTGAAACATGGCGGACACTTCATCTCGGAACTTGGTTTTGAAGGTTCCGCTTTTTTAGGCCGGACATTCGACGGGCTTGAGCTGCAAAGCGTTAAAAAAGATTATTCCGGCATCGACAGAGCCGCGCTCTTCAGAAAAATTTGAAATTGAAGGGAAAAATGAGCAAAAAACCAAAAATTTACATGAGCAGATGCTTCGGTTTTGACAAATGCAGATACGACGGAAATGATTTTTTCTGCGATTTTGCCGAAAAGCTCAAAAAACATGCCGAAACTATCCACTGGTGCCCTGAAATCGCGATCGGTCTGGGGTGTCCGCGCGAAAAAATAAGAGTTGTCAGAATTGACGGAAAAAATCTCCTTTTTCAGCCTGAAACCGGAAAGTTTTTTACTGAAAAGATGATCGAATATTCAGACAACCATTTGAAAACACTTGAAAATATTGACGGATTTTTCCTAAAAGCGAAAAGTCCCAGCTGCGGAGTAAAAAACACCAAACTTTTTGAAGGAAAAAGCGAAAAAATCATCTCTTTAGAAGCAAGCGGCTTTTTTGCGGAGAGAGTTCTCACACTTTTCCCCGACATTCCCGTCCTCACTGAGCTTGATTTGGAAAACAAGGAAAAAACAAGAGATTTTCTTACAAAAGTTTTCCTGAAATACGGCAGGATCCCTGCCTGTTTTTCGGAATTTTTCAGCTGATCTTAAGTTCAGGAAGAGCTTCCTTCAGGATCTCACGGCACTCTTTCACGAATTTTACTTCGATCCCCTCTTTGATCTCATCGGGAATTTCGCTGTAGTCGCCTCTGTTTTCTTCCGGAATGAAAAGTTTTGTGATCCCGGCCTGTTTCGCCGCCATGACTTTGGCTTTGAGGCCGCCTATTTTCGTGATTTTTCCTTTGAGCGAGACTTCGCCTGTCATCGCGATTTTCGGCTGAACGGGAATCCCCGACATCAATGAAGCTATTGCAAGAGAAATCGCGCCGCCGGCAGAAGGACCGTCTTTCGGTGTCGCGCCGTCAGGAAAATGGATATGGATAGTCTGCTTGTCCCAGATCTTGTCATCGACGATTTTGTTTTCCGAGAAGAGAGAACGGATGTAACTTGCTGCAATCTTTACAGATTCTTTCATTACATCGCCCAAACTGCCGGTAACTTCAAAACCGCCTTTTCCGGGATATTTTATAGCTTCGACCTGAAGAACCGTTCCGCCGTAAGGAGTCCACGCAAGACCGTTGACGACACCGATTTCAGGCTCTTTGGAAATCGCGTCTTCGGAATACTTCTCGACTCCGAGATATTTGCCGAGATTTTCTTCGGTTATCGTCGCATCGGTTTCTTTCCCCTCCGCTTTCGCCAGAGCGGTTTTTCTGCAGATCGATGCGATCTTTCTTTCAAGCTCACGCACACCGGCTTCGCAAGTATATGATTTTATCAACAGATCCAATGCCTTGTCTGTAAAATCAAGATTAGTGTCTTCGATCCCGTTAAGTTTTTTCTCTTTCGGAATGAGGTGTTTTTTCGCGATATTTTTCTTCTCGAAAGTGGTGTAGCCGTCGATGTCGATGACTTCCATCCTGTCTTTCAGGGCGACCGGAATTTTATTCTTGTCGTTTGCCGTTGCGACAAAAAGGACGTTGCTGAGGTCGAATTCGAGATCCAAAAAGTGATCGGTAAAAGTTTTGTTCTGCTCCGGGTCTAAAACTTCAAGCAGAGCAGATGACGGATCGCCTTTGTAATCCGCACCGAGTTTATCGATTTCATCCAGTAAAAACAGTGGGTTATTAACTTTAACCTTCTGCAGTGAAAGGATAATTTTCCCGGGCATCGCAGCCAAATAGGTGCGTCTGTGGCCTCTGATCTCGGCTTCGTCCCTGACTCCGCCCAGAGAGTGACGGACGAACTTTCTGCCCGTAGCCGCGGCAAGCGAGGAAGCAATGCTTGTTTTGCCCACTCCGGGAGGGCCTGCGAGACAGATTATCGGGGCTTTGAGATTGCCCGAAAGTTTGAGAACGGCGAGATATTCCAAGATCCTTTCCTTAACTTCGGTAAGGCCGTAGTGGTCGTCGTCGAGCTGTTTTCTCGCACGTTCTATGTCGATCTCGGTCTTTGTCGATTCTTCCCACGGAAGCGACTGTATCGTTTCGATGTAATTTCTGATGACTTCCTGCTCGGGTGTAAACGGCGGAATGCGCGCAGCTTTGGTCATTTCGGTTTTAAGACGCTCCTTGACATAAGCCGGAGCTTTGAACGAGTTAAGATCGAAATTGATGCTTTTGTTCGGATCGCCGCCGTTTTCTGCTTCACCCTGATAGTTCTCGCCGTTAAGTTCCTCGTTGAGAACACGGATCTTCTCTCTTAAAAACTGCTCGCGCTGGCTTCTTTCAAAGCGGTCGTGGACCTCGTCATCTATCTCGTTTTCAAGATGGACTATGTTTGTCTCAGCAACCAGAATATCGACAAGCATAAATATCCTCTTGTAGAGGTCTGCTTCCTCGAAAACTTTGCGCAACCCGTCTGAATCCATGGACTGGTCAAGCGACGCGGCGCAGCAGTCTACAAAATCCTCCAGATTTTCCTCCTCGATTATCTGATTTGCCTTTTCGGGTGAAAATCCGGCTATGTCGAAGTATCTTCTGAGCGAATCTTCGAGGATCCTTCTTGCCATTATCGTGTCTTTATCTTTCGGATATGTTGTTTTGAACTCCTTGACTTTCACCGTTAAAAGCTGTGTGTGCGGATTTCTTTCGTACGAGAGGAAAAGGACGCGCTTTGCCCCGGCAAGAACGATTTTGTATTTGCCAGGATCCATTTCTTCGATATGAATGACGTCGCAAAGTGTCGCAACTGGAAGAAAAACACTTTTTTCAGGGTCGTCAGGAAGTTTTTTGAACGCCGCGACAACGACCTGCTCTTCTTTACTGAAGGCTTTGCTGAAAACTTCGTATTCATACGGGTCTTCAACGGAAATCGTGAAGGAATAATATGGAAAAATCACGGTGTCGTTATACAGAAACAAGGGAAAAGTATTTTTGGAAATCATTAAAACTATGCTCCTTTGCCGGAATATTTGATGCCGGAATTTACAGATTTGTATTTTTTCAGAGGTTCCTGACCCGATTCGATGACTTCGGGCGTGATTACTATTTCTTTGATTTTCTCTTTTTCTTCCGGCGCTTTGTACATTATGTCGAGCATCGCCGTCTCAAGGATCCTTCTGAGTCCTCTTGCTCCTGTCTTGAGAAGTTCCGTCTTTCTGACGACTGCGTCAAGAGCTGCGTCGGAATCCGATAAGTTCAGGGATCAAACCGAAACGGAGAAGGTCAACCGGCTGGATCTCTGCCAGGATGTGCCTGTCATCCGTTTTTTTGCCGAGCTGCGCTCCGAAACCGACTTTCTTTCTGCCGATCCTGCGTGCGATGATTCTTTCGATCCCCTCGAATGCACCGCCGACAATGAAAAGGATGTTGGAAGTGTCGATTTTGATGTATTCCTGCTGCGGATGCTTTCTTCCGCCGGTCGGTGGAACATTCGCGACAGTCCCTTCAACTATCTTGAGCAGTGCCTGCTGCACTCCTTCGCCGCTGACATCGCGTGTGATCGAGCGGTTCTCGGACTTTCTCGCGATCTTGTCGATCTCGTCGATATAGATTATGCCGCGCTCTGCCTTTTCGACATCGTAATTTGCCGCCTGGATCAGCGAGAGAAGGACGTTTTCGACATCTTCGCCGACATATCCTGCTTCCGTCAGAGTCGTCGCATCCGCGATGGAAAAGGGAACATCAAGAAATTTTGCAAGTGTCCGCGCGAGAAGCGTTTTTCCAGAACCGGTCGGCCCGAGAAGAAGGATGTTGCTCTTCTGAATATTGCCTTTTTCCGGCGAATTCACCCTTTTGTAGTGGTTGTAAACCGCGACTGAAAGAACTTTTTTCGCGTAGTCCTGCCCTATTACGAACTGGTCGAGATGTTCCTTTATCTGCATAGGAGTCGCCGAAATTCCGCGAGTCTGTCTGCTTTGTTTCCTTTCGTTTGCCGGGCTCTCCTGCTGCTTTTCGCCTAAAAGCTCGAAGCACATTTCAACACATTCGTTGCAGATGTAAGCGTTTCTGCCGTAAATTATCCTTCCGACTTCAGCCTGAGACCTTCCGCAGAAAGAGCAGCATATATCATGTTTGTTTCGCTGTGCCATTTTGACCTATCTTTTCGTTACAACGCTGTCGATAAGACCGTATTTAACTGCATCCTCTGCCGACATGAAGAAATCGCGTTCCATATCGGCGCGCAGAGTTTCGATATCTTTGCCGGTGTGGGAATAAAGGATCTGGAGCAGACGGTCTTTGATGAAAAGTATCTCTTTCGCATGGATCTCGATATCGGTCGCCTGACCTTTGAAACCGCCCATCGGCTGGTGGATCATTATGCGCGAATTAGGAAGCGAAAAACGTTTTCCTTTTGCACCGCTCGCCATGAGTACAGCCGCCATGCTGGCCGCCTGGCCGACGCATATCGTCGAAACATCGGGTTTGATGTACTGGATCGTGTCATAGATCGCGAGTCCCGCCGTAACGGAGCCGCCGGGGCTGTTGACGTAAATGTAAATATCCTGCTCGCTGTCCTGCCCTTCAAGAAGCAGAAGCTGCGCGATGACCGCGTTTGCCAAATCGTCTGTGATCTCCTCGCCGATAAAGATTATGCGATCCTTGAGAAGACGCGAATAGATGTCATAGGCTCTCTCGCCGCCGCCTTCCTTTTCGACAACCATAGGAACAAGTCCCGCCTGAGGTCTGATGATTTTCTGCATATTGTTCTCCCTTGAAACAATCAAAACTGCCCTATTTACCATTTTTTATTTTTTTTGCAACCCTCAGAAAAAATTTTTTCATTGCATCATATTTGCCGTTTTGTTTTGGCACTTTTTTAGTTTTGGAGGCAAAGATGAAAAAATTTACGGCTTTAGCTTTTGCTGTGCTGTTCATGATGTTCGTGACATCCTGCGGAAGCGACAAAAAAACAGATGACACACTTCCCGATTCCGAGGTAACGGATGAGGATGCTGCAGACGAAGACCCGTCTGACACAGGAACAGACACGACCCCGGATAATCCTGATTCAGACAACCCTGATTCAGATAATCCTGATTCAGACAACCCTGATTCAGACAATCCTGATTCAGACAACCCTGATTCAGACAATCCTGATTCAGACAATCCCGATTCAGACAACCCTGATTCAGACACCGACACTGACACTGACACAGATACTGACACAGATACTGACACTGACACTGACACCGACACTGACACCGACACTGATACCGACACAGGAATCGAAACAGGTTCCTGCACCTACATTCCGAACGCTTTCGTTTCGAACTGGACGGACAACTTCCCGACCGGCTGGTTAAACAAGTATGATCCTACAGGTGAGAATACCCCCGGCGGTAAGAAGAATTTCATTGCTTATGAAAAAATCGACCGCGGCGAAGGCAATTACGCTCTCAGAGCTTATATCAACGCTCCTGAGGGTAACCTTTACGCATTCGAACTTCCGCCGTTCGTTCCGGCAGACGATGCCGCTTTCCCGACGAAGCTCACATTCGATCTTAAGGCAAGCAGCACATCCAAGATCTCGATAAACTTGAGATGCGGAGATCTCGGAACAGTTCAGGACAACTATTTTGCCTACAACTGGGATCAGGAGACCGGATCATTTGTCAATGCAGGAAACAACGCTTATAATGCCGTAAATCTGGGCGACAGCAGTTTCCACAATGTCGAGCTTGTTTTCGGTGAAGAGATCAAGACAGAAGGTTTCTGGCGTAATCACAACTGCCGTATCGAGTTCAAATACGGCAAAAACTCGGCTTTCGACATAGTTGTCGACAATTTCATTTTCCACACCGCAACAGAAGACTGCATCGGCGAAAACATTCCTGATCCTGCAGACACAGGTGACACAGGCGCCGATACAGGCGATACAGGCGCCGATACAGGCGACACAGGCGCCGATACAGGTGACACTGGTGCCGATACAGGTGACACAGGCGCCGATACAGGTGACACTGGCGCCGATACAGGTGACACTGGCGCCGATACAGGCGATACAGGCGCCGATACAGGCGATACAGGCGCCGATACAGGTGACACAGGCGCCGATACAGGTGACACTGGTGCCGATACAGGCGACACAGGCGCCGATACCGGCGACACTGGCGCATGTGTCCAGATCCCGAACGGCGATTTCAGCAATTGGACAGGTGAAATGCCTGATAATTGGGAAAAACAGGGAACAACAATTCAAGCAGGAAATCCCGTAGTAACATTCACAAATGTAAGCGGAGCTCTTAAAATCAACTCAACATACGACGGAAATCAGAAAGTTGCGCAGACCATCAAATTCACATCCGCAGCTGATGCAGAAATTCCGGCCGGAATCAGATTCAAAATGGCCGCTGCTAAAGCGTCTCCTGTTGTAATAAATTTATTTTGGGGAACAGGCGGCAACGATTATTACTCTTACAACTGGAATGCTTTAAGCAAAGCTTTTATTGTTGATCCCAAAGAAAATCACCGCACCAACGAATTTAGTGTTCCTGTCGATTTTGGTGACACCTCAGATCCTCAGATGCACGATGTAGTTGTTATTTTCGGAACAGAAATGAAAGACAAATGGCAGAACAACGCCAACCTGCAGCTTGCTTTCAGACTGGGAAAATCTTCTTACGGTGAAACAGATATAACAGTTGACGATTTCGAATT
Organism: uncultured Spirochaetales bacterium; assembly: GCA_902780365.1. GTDB lineage: Bacteria > UBP6 > UBA1177 > UBA1177 > UBA1177 > UBA1177. The sequence goes on along the minus strand of CACZFE010000144.1, from coordinate 1,794 downwards.
TGTTTACATAGGCGGCGAGTGCAACAATGCTCCTTCCTACACTGTCGGCTGGGCTCATACCCAGTGGCCGACCTCTGTTGAAGGATATGAAGGAATGTCCGACACATTCTACGGCAGAGTTTATATCGAAGGACTTACCGATCAAACCGTCAACAAATCAGTTGCTCTGATGGGAGTCAAAGCTCAGTTCGCCTACAGAGCTAAAGGTTCAGATTCCGAGATCGCTGATGAATTCTGGCATGATGCTGAAATCAATATTGCGGAAAGCAACGATTTCGGCAATAACGACGAATATGTGATAAAAAATTACACATTCCAGTATGAAGGAGAATTTGAATATATGTTCAGATTCAGTGCCGACAACGGTCGTACATGGACGATCGCGGAAGATTACGGGATTGCAAAAATTCTTCTCCCGGAAGCGGGACAGATTGCAAACGGCGATTTCAGATACTGGTCCGACAGCAATCCTCATAACTGGATCATAGGAAACAATGTGGCTGTTTCCAAGTGGGATCGCGGCGGAAATAATTATGCTACCAAAGTCACAGCAACCGCCAGTCTTAGCAAAAAAGATATTTTCACTTCCGGCGAATTTAAGGTTCCTGCCGGCAAAAAAGCCACGGAAATCACATTCGAAATGGCAACTGATCAGACTATACAGCCGAAAATCGGAATTGACTGCGGTTCTGCAAAATGGTATGGTTGGGATTCCGCAAACGGATATTTCTCCGCATCAAAATCTTCATTCGTTTCGATAGATTTTGGAGATAATAATACCTTGCATCAGACATCAGTTCAGCTTGACAGCACTGTTACGACAGGCACATGCAAATTGATAGTCAGGTATACAGCTGATGCCAACGCATGGGCTGCTTTCGACAACTTCACAGTTGTTTACGAAGACGCCGAATAATCTCATTTAAACCTTTCCCTTAAAATAGCTTTTCATCATCTCGCAATTCATAAAAATCTGAGTAATATATCCACGTTTTTTGACGGGATTTTTCGTTGATGCGGAAATTTCTAAGTAAAATTGATAGTTTATACAGATAGCGAGGAAAAAATGACAAAAAAACAGATTTTCGGAACAGACGGGATCAGAACAACGGCAAATGTCTATCCTCTCACTCCCGAATCGGCAGTAAAAGTCGGCAAGGCTGTAACACGCTGGTTCCAAAAGAAAAACCCGGCGAAAAAAATTGAATCCGCGATAGGCACAGACACGCGTATTTCTTCGGAAATGCTGAGTGCGGCGGTTTCTGCCGGAATCATGAGTGCAGGCGGCAACGTGACCGACCTCAAAGTGGTCTCGACTCCGCTCGTCAGCGACTTCGTGAGAACCAACAAATGCGATTTCGGCATCGTCATTTCTGCAAGCCACAACCCGTTCGAAGACAACGGGATCAAAATTTTCAATTCAAAAGGGGAAAAACTGAACGACGAGCAGGAACTTGAGATCGAAGCGATCTTTTTCGACACAAACGAGGCTCAGAATCCGACAGGAAAAGAGATAGGAACAGCAAAAATCGCCGAAAATCCTGAATTTGACTACGTTTCAAGGATAGTCAAAGCGTTTGACACGCTGAAAGATTCCGAAATAAAAATCTGCATCGACTGCGCGAACGGCGCAACGGCAAAAATCGCGAAAAAAATCTTCTCGGCTTTCCCGAAAATGGAAGAATTCTTCTTTTTCACCGAAGCGAACGGCCTCAACATCAACGAAAACTGCGGCGCGCTCCATCCCGAAAACCTCGCTCCGAAGATACTTGAACACAAATGTACCGCAGGTTT
>CACZFE010000143.1 GCA_902780365.1 uncultured Spirochaetales bacterium | reverse complement strand
GTATGAAACATAAAAATTCTTTATTATCTCGTTCGTGTAGCTGAGAAGAGTCCTTTCGGAGCGGTAGTTCCTGAAAAGCTTGATCAGACGGGCGTCCTCCCACTTCTGAGGAAAGCGGAGAATGTTCTCGAAATTGGCACCTCTGAAAGCGTAAATGCTCTGCGAATCGTCGCCTACGACCATGATGTTGCGGCTTTTCGCGGCGATCAGATCGGCGATTTTCCCCTGAAAAATGTTGGTGTCCTGATACTCGTCGACCATGATGTATTCGTAGCGGTTCTGTATCTTTTCAAGGGCTTCGGGCGAATTTTCAAGAAGCTCGAGGAACTTTTCGAGAAGATCGTCGTAGTCGAGCATGTTGCGCTCAGCCTTGTATTTCTCGTAACCTTCAGCGATCTTCGTTATCACATCGGAAAACTCGCTGTATTTAGAATAGTAGCCGTCAATAACTTCCGCGATCGGCTTCGCATGGTTGCGGGAACGGCTTATGATCTCGGCGATAGTCCCTTTTTTCGGCATCGCCTTGCCTGTTTTCTTGATATCGAGAGTGTTTTTGATGAGGTCGATCATATCGGCAGAATCGACAGTATCACATATCGTGAAATTCGGCATGATCCCGATGAAACGCCCGTATTTCCTAAGCTGGATATTGGCAAAACTGTGGAAAGTCCCGGCAGTTATCCTGTCCGCAAGCTCCGAACCGATAAGCTGGTTCACGCGCTGAGTCATTTCTCCCGCCGCGCGCCTTGTGAAAGTGAGAAGAAGGATCGACTCCGGCCTTATCCCCTTCTGAAGCATGTATGCCGTGCGGTAGACGATCGTTCTCGTCTTCCCGCTTCCCGCACCGGCAATGACAAGCACAGGCCCTGTTAGCGCGAAAACAGCGCTGCACTGAGCCGAATTGAGCTGACTTTCATAAACTTTCTCGATCTCACCTTTTTTCAGAGCCGGAGCATCCGAAACGCGCTCCTCGATACTCTTTATCACCGTCCGAAGTTCTTTGTAACGCTCCCTTTCCGCACTGTCGAGCTCAGGGAACTCATACTCCGCCGTATCGGATATCGACTGAACTTCTTCCAGCAGCTCCCCGTCATCTGAAACTATGTATCTCGCCATTTTACACCCGAAAAAATCAAACCGCGCTGATATTACGGTTTTTAAAAAATCTGGCAACTGCTAGGGAAAGATTTTCGGGATGTTGGAAAAAGGGGGTTTTGCCAAAAAGATATCGGTAACGACGGCCAGCCAACCCGCATAAGAAACCGTTACCACACAGTTTTCACATCGTACAGTGAAATTTTATCATCGTGAGTGATGATCGTCAGATTGTTTTCGATTGCTTGCGAAATCAAAAGTCTGTCAAACGGGTCATTATGCTTTACATTGTCTTGAAACGGAAGATTCCTGACGGCATCCAAATCCGCCAGTGTAACAGGAAGCTTTTTAAATCCCGCGATTTTGCACATTTCATCAATTTCGAAAACAGTTCTGGTAAATTCGAGTTTTTTCTTACTTTGTTTTATTGAAATTTCCCAGAATGACGCATAACTGTAAAAACATTTATTTGATTCAATGACTTTTCTTGCAGATTCCGAAAGTCTTTCGTCACCGTAGAGATACCAGAGAATCGTGTGAGTGTCGAGCAGATATTTCATCACATATACTCCGCAAAGTCTTCCACAGGATCGTCAAAATCAGGAGCCATATAAAAATGCTCGTTTTTCCAGACTCCGTACATGGATTTTTTAGGCTCCTCTTTCTCCTCATTGCGGGAAAGCAGAAAAAGCGCAAAATCATATAACTCTTTCTGCTCTGCTTCGGACATTGTTTCATATATCCGCATAAGTGTTTCTGCCATAGCGACCTCCATTCAAAAAGCCGTTAATTATATCATAAAATCAAATGTTTTCAACTAGTTTATTTCGACTCAAATTCAGAAATTGCATTTGCTAACAACGGCCAGTTGCAGCTGAAACAGATTTATATGCTGCCGTTTGCGGCGGAAGATGTTTGATAAATTATTTGTCTGTCTGAGCGCAGGCAGTCCGTCTGCATATTAAATCAAGCGTCAAGCAATCAGATTCTGATTTCTCTGATCATTTGAAGAAAGTTTTCGACTTGTGTTGATTCACTTTTTCCGGTTTTGCACCATATTGCGAAGTGTTCACAGTTGTTTGTCGCGATGTTGTAATTCTTTTCCCCCAGGCGGCTTTCGGCGCGCCGGACTGTCTCTTCCGGAGTATAGAGGTGATAATAGTTGCTGTTTCTTAGCAGTGCCGCAAACAGTTTTTGCACATTTATTCCGTCAGGAGTGATTATATCGAAGATGGAAATTCCGTGTTTTTTGACGAACATATCGAAATCAATGACGAAAATATATTCAGAATCCTCTTTAAATCTATCCAGAGTCGTTCTGTGGACAACAATGTTATTGCCCCAGTCGCCCGACGGATCGGCATAATGGATCATTTCGCCGTTTCCTGTGTAAATCCCGTAATGATCGTAAAGTCCCTGCATTCTGCGAACTCCGACAACATCTCCGAACTTAATTTCATTGTCTCTCACGACTCTTTTAATTTCGCCGATTTCTTCGCGATGTAAAATCAAATCTGTCATCTTATCTCCGGCATTTCTGCGGTTTTCAGCTCACTCGTTGCACAAATCGATTTGTTCTTTCGCCCAGTCTTCAAGTTGAGGTCTTATTTTGTTATTGTAACTATTGACAAGAGCTTGTTTAATTTCCTGCCGCTTTTCGGGTTTTGAAAATTCATTCATAAGATGTGTAGTGGCTACCAATACAAGAATAGAGACTCCTGCTGTCATCGCCGCAGTAACAACGGTAGCACTAATACCAAGTTTTGCAGCAACAGCCTCGGCAACTGTCATATCCGGAACAACTTCTGCGACCGCTTTATCTGCTACTTTGCTTCCAGTGGACGGTACAAAGTCACCAATCTTTGTCCCAAGCAAAGAAGTGACCTTACCACCGGCTGCAACAGCTGGCGGCATTCCAACAACCCCGTTCCAGAACTGTGTAATTCTAGGTGGAATCATCTCAGCATCAGAAACAGAAGAAACCGCCTTTTCATACTCTTTTGAAAGTTTCTGCATGAAGCCAAGCTGGGATTTTTCTATGGATTCATTGAGTTCGTTGACAATCTGCTGCAACACTTTGCCGTCAAGAACATCAAGTTTAGGATTCAAAATAAGTTTATCCTTCAGATCAAGCTCGATGGAATCAAGTTTTTTGTTAAAATCAGCTTTAAGTTTCACTTTTACCGGATATGTGATTTTTTGTGTCATTTTTGTTTCCTAACCTAATCTTTCCATAATACAAAAATCGATCTGTTCCTCTGCCCATTTCTCGAGTTTCGGCCTTATTTCATTGTCATAAGCGGCAATGAGTCCTTCTTTGATTTTTTTTCTTTTTTCCGATTTTGAGAATTTTTTAAAACCCAGAAAAGCAAGACCTCCGACTGCAGCCGCCGCACCCGCAATTATAGCGGCAGTAACAGCGACAGGATTAGCCCCCAGCGGACGAGCAACAACTTCAGATATTGTTTCGGGAATATGAAAAAAAGAGGTTGTATCTGCTCCGGTAAGTCCGTTGATGGTTTTTGCATTGTCAAGCGCAAAACCTGCCGGTTTTTCCAAAGATATTCCGCATTTTTTCGGTAGAAAAGGCAGAAGTGGTTTGCACACCGTGCTTGACTGTTTTGCAAGAGCACCGCCCAAGACACCGCCAGCAACAGCAGCCGTAGTAGTTCCTGCAATCAATGCGGTTTTTCCTCCGTCATCAGTTACATCTCCAGAAGCATAAGATTTAATATTTTCAAAACAGTAAAAATTACCACCATACTCCTCTGTCAACTTTTTCGTAAAATCGGATATGCTGTTTTGAACAATTTGATTGAGCTCGTTTTCAAGCATTCTTAATTGTATTTCCTCAAGAACATCATACTGCGTTTTGGCAATTTTATCTTTGTAAACACCTTCAACGGCACTCAATCTGAAAGAAAAATCTTCCAACAAATCTTTCTTTATCCGATTTTCTTTTATGCGTTTGAAAAATTTGAACATTTTTCTCTCCAAAATCCCCATAGGGCAGCCGTTTCCGGCCGCCCCGAGAAAATGTTACTTAAAACAGTAAACTGGAAGTTTTTTCGAATCCGCGCAGAACGTTGCTGCTTGCCCTGGCTGTAAAATACATTCATGCTGAGTTTTGTCAGGCAGAAGCATATTGTCTTCTTTCGGAGCCTCAGTCGATGTCCACCCGATTTTTCCTGATTTTTTCAATTCATCGGATGTCGGTAGTCTGCCACCCTTATTTTGACAATAGAACTCTGCTCTATCATACGCAAGTTCTTCCGGCGCAGGTTCATCAGATACACTGCCGGAACCAAATATTGCAACACCTACGATGACTATTGCAACAACAATAATAATGCCGATAAGCACTTCTTTCTGTTTCTGTGTCATACTAGTCTCCTATTTATTCAAGGAATCCTTGATTGTGAAAAGTTCTTCGCGCAGTTTCCTTCTCGCTTCGATTTCCTTCTGTTTCTCAACCCAGTCTTCGTTGACAATCTTGTCAAAATTGTGGCTGATGAATTTTGTGAATTTGCCGTCAACATACTGCTTGATTATATCCTCGATGGATTTTTCTTCTCTTGTAGCGAACGGTTTTTCAAGGTTAATTGCGTAAACAAACGCATTCACCATTACATCGCGCAGAATTTCGATATCCTTGTCAAACTCTCTTCTGAAATCGTCGTAGTCGTCATACTTTATCGA
>CACZFE010000142.1 GCA_902780365.1 uncultured Spirochaetales bacterium | reverse complement strand
CACCGCTTGTCGTCCTGAAGATAGCGATGTTTCTCCAGACAAAAGCGAGTATCACGCCTTCCTGCACTTCTGAGCCGGTTCTTGTGACAGCTCCGCCGCTTCCCTTGCCTTTGAGGATCGCAAACGAAAAATCGTTGTCCTTCGCAACTATCGTTCCGGTGAGCTCGTAACCCGGCAAAAGCGTGCATTTATCAGGATTTTCGAGATAAAAGAAAATGTCTTCCTTGCTCATTTCAGGGACGACCTTGCTCTCTTCGACTGTGTCTGTCGTCTGCTGTTCCGTCAGAGCGATAAAACGCGACGACGAATCAAAAATATTTGCCGCGCTCATGTTGTTAGGATTTTTTCCGAAATAAAAACTCTCTTTCTTTTCCTCGTCTGTATTTCCTTCCAGCGTTTTATAATAATTTCTTCCGATCGGCACATAAACCTGCTCACCTTTAACGACAAAAGCGAGTACAAATCCTATAAACGAAAGTACCGCCGCCGCTATCGCGATGAACAAAGCTATATTTAAAACCGTTCTGCTTTTCAAAGCGCACCTCGCAAAAAACAAAAACCCAATATTTAAGCAACTCAAGTGCCAAAAAAATTATCAAGTATTATCAACCACTTACAAAACATGCCGAAATGTCAATTCGGCAATTTGACAATTTGTCAGATGCTCCGGCAAGTTTTTTGATTCAAAGTTATTGCAATAAAAAAAATATCATATAAATTCCCCTTTCAGCAAAGGAGGAGGATATGGCACAGAAAAAAATACTTATTATCCACACGGGCGGAACTTTTGTTATGGAATCGAACAAACAAGGATTTCTGACACCAGGGAATTACGCAATCGACTATATTTCGGATAAAATCAAGCCGCTTTTCGACGCCGAAATCGCGCAGGAGCAGCTTTTCAACCTTGATTCTTCGCTTTTCAGGCCCACGCACTGGGTCCAGATCGCAGAACATATCGCGAAAAATTACGATCTATACGACGGTTTTGTCGTGATCCACGGCACTGACACGATGGCTTACACCGCTTCGGCGCTCTCTTTCATGCTGAAGAATCTCGGCAAACCGGTTGTCATGACAGGTGCCCAGCTTCCGCTCATCGACAGACGCAGCGACGCATTCATGAATCTTGTAGATGCAATGGAAGTTGCAATAAACAGCGACCTCAATGAAGTGGTTCTTCTTTTCAACCACACTGTTTTCAGAGGAAACCGCGCAAAAAAGAAGGACGCATGGGATTTCGATGCGTTCTACAGCCCGAACTACAACACCCTGATAAAACTCGGGATCGGCATGGAGAGCAAAAAACACCGCTTTCTGCCTAAACCTGCAGAGCAGTTTGAAATTGACACAAGACTCGTGCAGGATGTCATAATCATTCCGTTTTTCCCGGGGATCGACTTCTCTACATTCTCCGTCATGGTAAGAAACAAAAAAGTCAAAGGAATCGTTATCGAGGCTTACGGCAGCGGAAACATTCCGAGCGACAACCCAGGCCTCGAGGAGCTCTTCAAAGATGCAGCCGAAAACTGCGTTCCGATTGCAGTCTGCAGCCAGTCACCGATCGGGAAAGTCAACCTCAGACTTTATGAAGTTGCATCCAAAGCCGCTTTCTACGGGCTTATCAGCGCAGTCGACATGACAAGGGAAGCTACTCTCGTAAAGATGATGGTCGCTTTGGGAAGATACTCCGACATCAACGAAGTCAAACACTTCATGATGAAAAACTGCGCCGGCGAAAAGGAAAACGAAAATGTTGGGTAACGAGCTTAAATACTCAGGATTCGCCGCTATAATCGGCGTTCCGAACTCCGGGAAATCAACATTCGTGAACACTGTGGTAAAATCGAAGATCTCGATCGTCACCCCGAAAGCGCAGACGACGCGCAACAAAATCCGCGGAATCTACAACGCTCCAGACACGCAGATAGTCTTCACCGACACTCCGGGCATAACCTCGACCGATTTCGGCAAACTTCTCAACAACTGGATGAACAAATACAGCTTTTCGGCCGCTCAGGATGCCGATTTCACGTTGTTTTTCGTCGATGTTTCGACACAGCACCCCGAAAAAGGGATCGGAGACGAGGAAGCTCACATTCTCAAAAACCTTGCCGTTAAAACGCCCGTGATCCTTGTCGCGAACAAAGCCGATGCCGTCAAACCGATGCGTGTCGACGATACGATCGCAGTTTACAAAAAGCATTTCAAATTCGCTGCTGCATACGCTGTTTCGGCAAAAACCGGAGAGGGAACGGAAGAACTTCTCGAAGGCTTGAAACAGTTCTGCAAGCCGGGCCCGCAGCTTTTCCCGGAAGATATGGAGACCGATCAGGAAGACAACTTTCTCGTTTCGGAAATAATCAGGGAAAAACTTTTCCTCGAACTTTCGCAGGAACTCCCCTACTCCGTCGTCGTCACAGTCGAAAGGATGCACGACCACAGAACAAAAGACATCCTGATGATCGATGCCACGATCCATGTCGCGAGAGACAGCCAGAAAGGGATAGTCCTCGGGAAAAAAGGGGCGACTTTGGGCAAAATCGGTTCAGCTGCAAGGCATGAGATAGAGGAAATCTACGGCTGTCAGGTAGGACTCTCACTCTTCGTCAGAGTTGAAGAAAAGTGGTTCGACAAGGAAAGACTTCTTCAGAAAGTCGGCTTTGAAAAAGATTTCGACAGATGATCAAAGGTCCGAAAGAAGACCGTAATAATAAAGGATCGGATAAACTCCGGTAATATCGGCAGCAACTTCGCTTGCCGAATCGCTCAGAACAACGACTCTCGGCATTGCATCGGTTTTTTCAAGTGCAATTTCCTCTGGCGAAGACACTATCACCATTTCCGGGATAACATCGCGGTATTCCCTTTCTTCCTGGATGTCATCAGGCTGGTAGAGCCGCACGAAACTGACTTTTCCTTCAAAGTAACTCAGAAGCTTTGTCGTTGTCGCCTTCATTTCGGGACAAGCTTTGCACCAGCTTGCAGAAAGCTCGATGAAAACAATGCCGTGATTCGCGATCCTGCTCAGCGGATACTCCTCTTTAGAATAGATATCGCGGACGATTATATCTTCGGCAAGTGATTTTTTCTTTTTCAGTTCAAGAGGCTTCACCTCAGGTTCCGCCTGAGTTTCAGGCTGCTCCTGATTTTGCACTTTTTCAGCTGTAGCACAGGAAAAAAGAAGTGAAATTACAGAAAATATAGCTAAAACAGATTTAATTTTCATATATTATCAGACATTGAGGATCCTGACAAACCTGAACTACTTCGCCTTCTGTTCCGGCAACTACGGCGCAGTACATGGAAGCGCACTGCTCATTGCTGCTACACGGAACACCGGCGCTTTTCGGCCACTGGCAGGTATGCGACGAAGAATCACAGTAAAGCCCTCTGTCGGAGTCACAGAACTCAGAACACTGAAGATTCGAATCGGTCGGCATTTTCTGGCATACATTGGCAGGACCGCATTCAAGTTTTGAGAAACGGTTGCATTCAAGAACTATGTCGTTGCCGTTTTCGTCCTTTTCTTCCTGAACTCCGCACGGTGAACCGGCTGTATCACTTATTCTCGAACGGGTGCAGAGGTTATCTACACAGCTTAAACCCACAACACACTCGTTCGTATCGGTGCATGCAAGTCCCTCACCTTTTCTCTTGAGACAGACTCCGAATGAATCTCCCTCTTTTACATAGCAGAAAAGAAAAGTCGTGCAGTCACTGTTGTTCACGCACGGATCGTTGACGGCTCCGGTGCTTGATTTCGAGCAGCCTGAAGAACGGCACTCATATCCGATGACACACTTGTCGACCGATGAATTGCAGCTCTGGTCGGGCTGTTTGTAGTCTACACAAGTCCCGGGGCAGAGTTCGCCGCGCATGTTGCACCAGCCGTTTTTGCACTCTTCGTCCTGATTGCACTCATCCCTGAGCTGTTTTGTTCCTTTGAAGACCTTCGCACATTCCGGAATATCGAAAAGCTGGACATCGAGCGGATTGCACGGCTCCATCTGTGCAACAATGGAAAAACAGGTTTCAGCCTGAGTCATATCCAGAGAAACCCAGCCCATTTCCTCTGCATTTTTCAACATTTCATATTTGTGCTTGAAAATCACAGCCTCACCCTTATGAAAAGCATCAAACGGTTTTGCTGAGTTAAGTATCGTTTTCGGACAGAAAGAGACGTTTTCAGAATTTACAAATCCTGATGTGCATTTGGCAGATGCATTGCAGAGCGTCTCCAGATATCTGTCAAAAAAGTTTGTCATATTCATTTCTCCGCCTTCCGACTTTGAATCCCCGCCGCATGAAGAAAGGACAAAAAGCAATGTGGCGAGAAAAAGCTGTTTTTTCATCTAAGCCTCCTGGTTTATTTTAAATTTTCTGCCTGTAATTTTCTGGCAATGAGGACATACAGGTACAAGTTCCGTCAGCATTCCGCCGCATTCGCTGCATATAAACAGCGAGCTGTTCGGGATCGCGGCGTCAAGTATCCTGAAATCTCCCGAAAGAGAGTTTCTGACTGTCAGTTTATGCGCTGCGAGCGTGTCTGCCGTGACACCTGAAGTTTTATCGTCATACTTGAGATTGTCATTGAAAAGCATCTGGAAAAGCTCTTTGTAGGCACCGTCGGCGCCGTAATTTATCTCGCTGCCGTTATCCGGAAAATTCAAAAGAAGCGAACGCGCCAGAATTTCGTGATTTTCACCCAGCGCAACGATTTTCTTAAGGCATTTTTTCGAGAAAGCTGAAAGCCATTTCAAAGCGCCGTTTTTGTTTTCCGCTCTTGACCTGAAAAAGAAATTTACCGTTCTCGCATGAAAACGCTGGAGAAGGAGCTCGTTTTTTGGATCGGTAAGAGAAACATATCTTTTGATTTCCTCCAAAGCGGCATCAAAATCGCCTTCCGCTTCATAAACTTCGGACAGCAGAAGCGCAGCAGGTGCGTAATCGGCGCATTTAACGGCATCCTTCAGCACCGAAACAGCCTTTTTGTTCTGCTTCAAAACAATATAGTCCCTGGCGACATGCTCAAGGACCATAGCGCGGAAAACACCGGTCGTAACAGGCCTGAAAAGGACATCCCGGTGCAGTTCAAGGGCTTTTTCAGGATTTTTGTCACGCAAAATATCTCCGGCAAAAAGCCAGAAAACAGGTTCTTCGGGATAAGTGCCGGAAAGTTTTTTCAATTCGGCGAAATATTCCCCCCTGTTATTCAGATGACAGTCGCGCAGAGCGTCGAAAAAATCCTGAACTTCAGGCGGAAATTTGTAAGTCGAAGTATATTTTTTACTTTTTTTTCTGAAGCGGTCAAAAAGCCACAAAGCAAGCTCCTAATTTTGTCCGTTAATTTCGACAGACTCATCTTTTACAGGAAGATTTTCGCTGTTTTCCGACAAATCCGATTCGTCGATATTGTCCAGTTTTTCATTGCGTATAGCCGAAAGCTCCGATTTGAGTTTTTTCAACTCCTTGAGCAGCTTTCTTTCTTTGCCCGACATGAAAATAATGTCGAGAAAAACGGCCAGAACCGAAAAAATAACGCCGGCAAGGAAGCAGAAAAGCGAAAGCAGCCAGAGCTGGATATCCTTAACCGAAACAAAAATCAGATTGAGCGTAACGTTCGTGTCGTTCATCCTTGCAAAATATGAAATCATTACCGCGATCAAAGCTATGACCAAAATAAAAAGCAGTTTTTTAACCAGTTTCATGTTTCACCTTCTTAAGTTAAACAAACAAAAAACGTGTTATTATAATCATAATTAAATTTTTCTGAATTTTTTAGATTTATCTGTGGTCAACATTGAACCACCATTCGGCGCTGAGGCCGAAATAGTGAAGGATCGAGTGTTTCGCGCGGTAATCTTCTTTGTTGTAAGAGTAGCGCGCATCGTCGTTCTGGACTGCGAGAGTATAGACCAGACGCAGCTGCGGTCTGCCGTAGTTTCCTCCGCCGTAAGTAACTATCGGAATGAGCGAGAATTTCGTGACCTGCGGGCGAGCACTCTTGGTCTCGCCGTTGCTCAAAGTCGTAAGACCGTTCATGTCCTTGAGCTGATGCGAAACTTCGAAAGCGAGGTAAAAATTTTCGTGGATGAAGAAGT
>CACZFE010000141.1 GCA_902780365.1 uncultured Spirochaetales bacterium | reverse complement strand
TTGGGATAGCGGCAGTCCTTCACCTCGAGTTTGCTGTAACGAATGTCCTTGTCGAACATCGTGAGCGGATTTGCCGGATCGAGAAAAGCTTTGGAAGTTTTTTTCGAGAAGAAAATATAGGGATAGTTGCCGGGAGCGAGAAAGAGTTCTGTGCTCCACACGCCGTCCTTGTAGGTCATCGGGGTCGAAAGCGACCAGTTGTTGAAAGAACTTTTGATGTATAAGTCGTCTTCGGCGCGTCCCGTAACGGAGATCGTTTTTCCTGCGCAGTAGTTGGCTTTTTCCCCGCCTCCGCATGATGCAGCTGCCGACAATAAAAGCAGCAGGATCAATACGATGCCGGATTTTACATTGTTGAAAGGAATACGTGAATCGTCCAAGTGTTTTCTCCTTCATGCGGTTTCAGGTTGCATCCTGCCTGAATGGTTATGGATCCTATCGGTGAAGCGTAGAGCAGACCTCCGCCGGAAGCGTATCTGAAAAGCTCTCCTTTTCCGACATTAGACACTTCCTCCCAAAGGTTGCCGATATCGTAGAATCCGATGAGATAAAGGTCTGTTATAAGTTTTACGCGCAGTTCGTTGCGCAGATACACGTAAAATTTGCCTTCTGCCATCTCTCCTTTCATGTCTACTGGAAGCAGTTCGTTCGTGTAAAATCCGCGCATCGTCGTGTTGCCGCCGAGTTTCAGGACATCGTCGGAGGAAAGTTCGCCGGAGTGCGGAAGAAGGAACGCTGAAGAGAGAAAAGCATGGTAAATCAGCCTGTCTGTCGATACTATATCTCCGGCAAAGTTCCTTCTGTAATGAAGCGGAATATAGACCGCAAGTCCTCCTTCGAAGAGCGAATACTGGTTCGTGTCGCCGGCTACTGACGAGGTGTTCTGGTATCTGAGAGAAAGTTTCCAACCTTTTGTGGGGAAGAAAACAGAGTTTCTGAAGTCGATATAACCTCTGATTTCGGGCGAAATTACGAGTCTCTGCAGGATCTCGTAGCTGACATCGCCGCCTTCATCAACCTCATAGTCCTTTTCGTGCCGGTATGCGACCTCAACACCGGTGGAAATAAAGTAGCGGTTGCTGAAGCGCCTGAAAATACTGAAGTAAAGGCCGTTTTTGTCGATCATGTACGGAAGTCCGCCGTTGCTTCGGATGTCGTGTATGTGGAATGCGTCGATCTGTGCCGAAAGCGGAACTTTCGGAATGTATGTATCCTGAAAAAGAAACGTTAGATTGACTTTTCTTTCTGTCTGCTGCCAGTCTGTGAAGTCTTCCGAGTAGTATTTTTTAAAGCGGTCGTTCATAAAAAGTTCGATTTTTTTTGAAACTTTGAGACTGATTTTCGATGAAACGCCCGATTTCGCCATGTTTTTCCACTCGAATGTGCCGATAGCCCTGACACCTTCGTCAGTGCTTATTCCGACACTCGGTGAGATCCTGAAACGCTCCGATTCGCTTACTGTAACGACGAGATCTTTCTCTTCATTCGGAAACTCAGGATCGATGAAGTCGATGTCGACCGACTGGAAAATACCGGTCTGAAGCATATTCCTCCGGCTGTACTGGAAGGAATCTCCGTCAAGGATATCGCCTGGATCGATGCGGAGAATATGGCGTACGACCCAGGTAGTAGTCAGGTAATTTCCGGCTATGACCACTTCGGTGATTTTGACTTTGAAGAGATATTCGACATGGAACGAAAGGAAAACCTTGTTTCCTTCTGTTCTTTCTTCGTGTGTCACAAGCTGGAAGATATAGCCTTCATCGGTGAGGAAATCGGTGATCCTTTTCTGGTAAGCCTGCACGATCCTCTCGTTGAAAGGGACCGGCTTCGGCAGTTTTATCTTCTTTTTCATCGCCTTGTCGAGCTTCTCGTTGCCTGATGAAGCCGAAACTCCGGCAAGGAAATACTGGGTGTTTTCCGTAACATCGATATGCAGGGAAAGTTTGCCTTCGTTGTCCGTGATCTGCACGTTTCCGACTTCGACATCGGCATAACCGTCGTTTTGATAAATTTTTTGAGTAATTTCACGTATTTCTTCCAAATATGCCTTTGGGATCGCGTGAGGTGAATCAGGGCGTACGATCTTGTCTTTCCGGCTGTCTTTGAGAGTACGCTCCCTTTTTCCGTCCGAATCGACATATCCGCCGCCGGTGGTTGTCCTGTTTATCATGATCAGCGGAAAATTTTCTTCGTCGATTCTGTCTTCGATGAAGTCGGCAAGTCTTGATGTTACGATTTTTCTGTTCCTTTCACTGCTTGCGCCGTTGATGACCAGCTCGTTTATGAAGCGGCGCTCGTTTTCCTTTATTGTAACGTTGATCGTGCTGAAATCCTCTCCCGAAATAGTCTTTTCAAAGATTTCCGCTTTTATCTCAGCATCGTGGAAACCGTAGGCCTGATAAAGTATTTCAAGTTTTTTCTGTATTCCTGTCGTGTCAAAGTGGTAGTTCGGGATGTCTTTGATGACTTTTGTCAGAGTGTCGGGTGAAAACCAGTAGGCTCCTTCGACATTTATCGAGAAATGACTTCCTTTATTGACTTTCAGCGCGACGGTTCCGTTTTTGCGCTTGTCTGATGAAACCGAAATGTTGAGATAACCCTGTTCTTTGTAGCGGTCGGTCACGAAATACTCGATTTCGGTAATGTTTTTATCTGTGTAGGGTCGTCCTTTGAAAGCAGCCTCAAGGTCGAATTTCAGTTTTTTGAACTCGGTTGTGTTGAAAGTGCCTTTGAGAATGAATTTTTTTATTTTTTCCTGCGGTCCTTCCTTGATGTCAATTGTCATTTTGATCGAAGTCGGCGAGATTTTTTCGGTTGCGATGCTGACCCGGACTGAAAAATAGCCGTTTTCGCGGTAGTAGTAGACGATTTCTTCCCTGATTTTAGTTAAATTGTCTTCGAAATAGAGCGAGTTGAGCCCGATGCCGGAAGCGAGTTTCAGTTCTCTGTCCGTGAGGTTGTAATTCCCTTTTATCTTTATTTTTTCGATGATGAGCTGCGGTTTTGCCGTGATCCTGATTCTGACTCTGCCGTTTCCTGTCTTTTCAGAAAAAACATCGATTTTCTCGAATTTTTTAGAAGCGTAGAGAAGTTTTACGGTACGTCTGATTTTTTTGATCGATAAAGGTTCGCCGTCCTTGATTTTCACAAATCTTGCGAAGTCGGAATAGCTTAAGGGACTGTCCCACACGACCTCTTCCACGATATCGGCGCAG
This sequence comes from uncultured Spirochaetales bacterium, assembly GCA_902780365.1. GTDB lineage: Bacteria > UBP6 > UBA1177 > UBA1177 > UBA1177 > UBA1177. Next base: position 3,053 of record CACZFE010000141.1, on the reverse strand, counting down.
TAAAGCACCGAAGTCATGAAAATCATGAAAACAAATGTGAGAAAACGAAACTTGCTCAAAGGGTTATCGTTAAAAAATCATTAAAACTCAATCTTTCTCTTTGCCGGATCCTCATTACGCCTGAAAAAAATGAACGTGTGGCCGATAGAACCGCAGCATTCGCATTTCAGCTTTTCAACTATCTCAGCGGCGATTTCCTTCTTATCGTCGATGTAGTCGATGAATTTGATTTTTATGAGTTCATGCGCAGTCAGGGCCTCGTTTATCTGGGCTTCGACCTGTTCCGTGTAACCGTTTCTTCCGATAAGAACGACCGGATTCAGTGCGTGAGCAAGGCCGCGCAGGTATTTTTTCTCTTTTCCGCTAAGTTTTTCCATCTAAATCTCCTTGTAACTTTCCTTCAGTTTCTTGAAATCGGCCGAATCCATGAACCTTTCTAAGATAACGGCCGCCGCAGTCGAATCTATCACACCTGAGCGCTTTTTCTCGCGGTAGTTTTTCGCTGTTATGTTCTTGATTTCCAAAGCCTCTTTCGAAGAGAGGAACTCGTCTACTCCGAAAAAGGGGATGTTTTCGTAAATTTCTTTTAGTCTCCTCTCGAAACCTCTGATCACCGGCATGAAGGAGCCTTCAACACCGTTGTTCTGGATCGGATGGCCTATAGCGAAAGCCGCGATATCGAAATCAAGCATTTCACCAAGCCTCGCCAGATCGTCCTTGATCGAATCTTTTCTTTTCAAAGTTCCGATAATTACGGGAAAATTCCATGTAGGGTCTGTTGCAGCAACCCCGATGAACTTCATTCCGATGTCGAGAGAGACCACTCGTTTAGCCATTGTTTTTTCCTGAAAGCGATGCAAGCTGCTCAAGGACGATTTCCTTTATTATCGTTCTTGCGTTTTTGTCGAGCCATTCCTTGACTGCAGCCTTTACCGGATCGTTGTCGGCAGATCCTTCAGCGGCAGGGCTTTCCTGCGGTGCCGGTTCATTTTCAAGAGGTTCTTTCACCGGTTCTTCCTTAGGCGTTTCCAGCTGTTCTTCCTCAGGTTCTTCCTTAGGTGTTTCTAACTGTTCTTCCGTTGATTCGCCTGCAGGCTCCTCGTTTTGATACGGCGGTGTTGTCATACCTGTTTCAGGCTTGAATTCCACATTTCTGCCTGCGTCTTCAAAAAGACTGTCGTCATTGAAAAAATCATCTACCGGGTTGTTTCCTTCATCTTCTTTCAAAGGCTCGATGTTCTGTTTCGCAGCTTCGGTGACGATCGCGTCGGAAGTGAGCTCGAAAGGCTCTTCTTCGTCTTCAAGATCCGAGAGAATGTCGTTCACGGTCGTATCTTCAAGAGAAGTGTCGTCCTTTTCCGGCTCATCAGGAACGTAAGGGACAAGCCTGTCAAAAACCGTAAGAAGTTCGGTGCGGTTGAAGTTTCTTGGCAGAGTCGGAATTTCGGGATTTTTTGTGTTTGTCGAGAGAAGAAAGTGTAATCAAGGTACCTTTCGGTGATGACAGGGTTCGTTTCCAGAATAAGAGCTGTGCGTGATGACATTTTATCCTCCTAAGTTGAATGAAATATTTTCCAGGTATTTTTTTACAGTTTCCATGTCTTCGGGCAGCGGGGAAGTAAAAAGAAAATCCTTGCCGTAAATCGTAAATCCGAGAGTTCCGGCGTGGAGCATCTGCCTTCCTGATGCAGCAAGAAACTTGTTTAGCAGTGGATCGGGAGACTTGCGCATACCGCCGTAAAGTTCGTCGTTAAGAATCGGATGACCCAGACAGTTCATGTGCATTCTGATCTGGTGAGTACGGCCTGTTTCCAGCGTTATTTTGAGCAGTGAAGCGTATTTGAATTCGCAAACGACTTCGTAATGCGTGACTGCCTTTCTTCCGTTTTTCACGTCAGAGCTGAATCTCAGGCGGTTGTTAGGATCTCTTCCGTGGAAAGTTTCTATAGTTCCTTTCGGTTCTTTAAGCTTTCCCCATACGATGCAGGTATATTCGCGGACGATGTCGTGGCGGGAGAACTTTTCCTGAAGTTCAGTAAGAGTTTTCTCATTTTTTGCGACGACAAGAAGTCCTGTCGTATCTTTGTCGATGCGGTGGACGAGCCCTGCGCGGAAATTCGGATCATCTTTGGATTTGTCCTGCAGATTCAGATAGCTGACCAAACCGTTGAGCAAAGTGCCTTTCGGATGTCCGTTCCCCGGATGTACCAGAAGTCCCGCAGGTTTGTTGACGATGAGAAAATCGTCGTTTTCGAAAACGATGTCAAGAGGAATGTTTTCAGGCTCTGCCGAAACCTGTTCCGGAGCCTCTGCTTCAAATTCGATGGTGTCGCCTTTCGCGAATTTGGAGAAACTGCACTTCGTGACGACTTTCCCGTTCACGGAGAGGTTTTCGTTGCGGATGTTGCGCTGTACAGAGGCTCTTGAAAGCCCGAGAATAGAGGACACAAGAGCATCAGCCCTCAAGTTTTCGTCAGTCAGAAGTGAAAAAATTGTGCTGCCGCTGTAAATATCCAAAAAGCCCTCGCGTCAAAAAATGGCCATAAATTATGGTTCCTGCGCGAAGAAAAGCAATAATTTTGTCGACGCCGCCTCTCGTTTTTCTTGACGCCGCCAATCTTTTGTCGAAATATCGAAATCTCGAAATTTCGAAATATCGAGAGGCGGCGAATCGACAAGAACGAAATCTTGTTTTTCATGGTCTTTTCCTTAAAATCGCTGGCCAACTTGTTTTGAGGGTGCGGAATGACTCAGTTTATCGAGACTTCACCGGATGCCTTTCCGGTTTTGACTGTTGATTTGTTCAATAAATACGGCAGGTTGATTGTCGAGATGCCGAATTTCAGAGATGCGTCCGCTCTCTTTTCGGCTTTGTCGGCGTTCCGGCTCAAAACTCTCCTTTTTGCCCCGCAGTTCCTCCTGCTTGAAAGGAGCGGCGAAGATGGTGACGCCCAGAAAGCATATGCTGAAATCGGTTCAGATCCGGATGTGATCGTGACGACACCGCTCGGAGGAAGGCTTTTTCTCCCGGACAACTCGGCTGAACTTAACTT
>CACZFE010000140.1 GCA_902780365.1 uncultured Spirochaetales bacterium | reverse complement strand
CTAAGTATTCCAGAACATTTATTGTTAGGATAACATTCTCCGTAAATCTCGCCTTGTTTTCTGTTTGAACCGGATTTTCCGCAGCCTGTTGTCAGAATCAAAAGCACAGAAATTACCACAACACAAAAAACTGCTGTGATTTTCTTCATTTCGGAACCTCGCAAAGTCTCAAATTACAAACTTTGGATCTTACGGATTATATCAGACAAGTCAAATGGAAAGATGTATTGAAACAAAAGATTTATTTCGGAGCGATACCCGGTTTCTGAGCCATTTCATACCAGGTGAAATTGTCGAGGATGACCATGCTGTCGAGCTGGTGGTCGTTCGTGTCCCAGATAGCCATTCTGAGTTTGAAATCCTCGCCGGGATTGATGTTGCCTCTGACTTCAAGCCAGCCTGTCGCGCCGTGAGCTTCCGTTATGGTAAGAGCACCGCATGCCGCGGTAGTGAAAGGCGTTCCTTTGAGTTCCTCGTCACCCTGACAGCTCGGATAAGCCGCTCTCGGGCAGCAAACATTGAAAAGTCCCGATTTCGCAAGATTTATGCCAAGCGGATTCTTGTTACCGTCCATAGCTATGTTTTTGTCGGAAGGATTCTGCAGGTTCGTATCAGTCGTTGTGAAAGCAGTATCGAGCAGCATGACGAAGAAGTCGTTATACTGGCAGACATACTGGGGGAACTCGCTGCTGATATAGTAAACGCCTACACCGAATGCCGCCGCGTTTTTAGGAGAACGAACTGTAAGTTCAAGCATAACAGGATCGTTTACCGGCGGCTTTCCTGGATCAGAGCCGGTATTTATCAGACCGCCGCCGCATGCCGGTGAATCAGGGAAACTAACTCCTCCGTTCGCCTGGAACCAGTCTGCAGGAGCACCGCTCGAAGTGCCGTTGTCGATACTCAGTTCTTCGGAACTCGCTGCATTTACCTTGCCGGTAGAAAAAGCAAGGAATGATGATCCCGCTTTCGGTTTCAAAATATTGCCGTAAGCAGTGAGAACAGCGTGCTGCTGAGCGGGGATCTCACCTTCAGTCCCGTCAGGGAAAAGAAGTTTTGCGCTGACGACACCGAAAGTCTGATTTTCCGCAACAGGGCACAGATCAAGTGACTGCGCCATATCCATCGGGTTCGTTGTATCCTGGTTTATACCGTTGTCGCAGGCGGAAACGACTTCATCCACCTGACCGTTGCAGTTGTCATCGGTAGCATTGTCAGGCACTTCAAACGAGGAAGGGTTGACTCTTTCCGGCTCTACCATGCAGTCCCAGCTTGTCTCGCAGCAGTCTCCGGTGCAGTAGTTGTAACCGTCGCCGTCGATATCGACCGCGTTTTCGGGTGTAGTATCCTGACCGTCGCAGTCCTGATCGATTCCGTCATTGCATATTTCTCTCTGAGGAAGCATCTGGTCGCGGCATTCGCTCCAGTCTGTTCCGTCTTCTACGCACTCTTTGTAACCGGCTTTGCAGACACCTACACCTTCGGTTCCGCTCGGACCTTCGTAACAAGGACGTATATCTCCTGGAGTACATTCGACATAAATTCCTGTTGTAGTATCGGAATCGCCGTCAGGAATCTCTGTGCCGTCAGCGGCACCGTCAGGATTTTCACCGTCAGAAGTGCCGCCTCCCTTTTCACCGTTACCACCCTCGTCTTCCGGAGCATTTTCCGGAACACATTCCTGAATACTGTCATCGCAGATAAAACCGCTCGCGCAGTCTTCGTTCTGCTCGCATGAGTTGTCATCGCTTCCGCATGAAACAACGAAAACAAGCGATAACAACATGACGCTGACAAAAAGAATCTTTTTCATTCAAGCCTCCTGTTAAAAAACACGCACAAAGATTTTACAGAGAAACAGATTTTATGCAACTCAAAAATATTACTGATAATATCAGGATTTTTTCTTGAGCGGAATTTCAAGAACAAATGCAGCCCCGCCGAGCGCTGAATCTCTGATAGAGAGCCTGCCGCCAGCTTCAGTAGCGAGCTTTCTCGAATGACTCAGCCCTATTCCCGTGCCGCCCGGCTTATTTGTATAGAAATTTTTAAAAACCGCTTCGCGTTCGCTTTCAGGCACACCGCGGCCCGAATCTTCAACAGAAATTACCGCCAGTTTGCCGTTTATGCCGAGATTCACCGCTATTTTTCCGCCGTTTTCAAGCTCTTCCCACGCATTTTTCAGCAGATTGAGCATTATCGACTTGAACGATGATGCCGAAATCGAAATTGACAAAGGCTCGCTTTTGCCGACCGTAAGTTCAATATTTCTCTTCTGAAGTTCAGGCAGATGGAAAGAAAGGAACTCTATTAAATCCGAAGGAAGGGAAACTTCGGTATCGGTCACGCCGTTCCTGTTGTAGTTCACCATTCCCATATATTTATTCGTTATCTCTTCAAGACGCTCGACCTCACTGACCACGAGAGAGAGCAGCTGCTTATTTTCCTCCGAGTTTGTCTTGTCGATGTTTTCAAGCAGATAACCGCTGTTCATCTTGATTGTGTTGAGCGGATTTCTTATTTCGTGCGTGATCCGGGCCGCCATTTCGCCGATGGAAGCAAGACGCTCCGAATTCAGCAGCTTGCTCGAAAGCTCTTCTGATTTTGTTATATTCCTTATAATATAAAAAATTTCGCCCTGACCACCGGAGATGGAAAGCTGATATGTCTCTTCACCGCTTGAGAACTTGCCTTCCGCGCCGTCTGTCCCTATTTTGCCGAAAACAGCAGACACCTCCTCGCCGATAGCCGTTCCGTCGATGCCGAACCACTCTTTCATAGTCCTGTTCACAAAAGTGATCCGTCCCGCAGAAACTGTCAGAAGCCCTTCTGGGATCGCATTGAGAAGATCATCCTTCCTCTTTCCGACGATCTGCTCTCTGGCATACTTTCTGCCAAGCTCCTCGAACTCCGCGCTTTTCGCCTCAGTCAGCCTTTTTATCTCTGCGGCAGCACTTTCAACAGAAGCATCCGCCTCTGTTCCGATCAAAGAGAAAAGCCTTGCAGTCTTTTTTCTGTTCTTGAAAATTATGATGGTCAGAACAAACGTTATGATCAAAAACAGCACCGAAACAGCTATCACGGTTTTGTTTATGAAATCCTGCCAGACAGAGTAACTGTACTGGAGAATGCCGAGTTTCTGCTTTGCCGCGAGATCCGCCATATCCTTCAAAGTCGAAATGTCGGTCCGCATAGACGCGATGATCTGCGTCCGCTCTTCAGCTCCCGATTCGGAAAGACGTTCTCCCGCAGCCTTTATCTTTCCGGCAAAATCATCTATTTTCGCCGAAAGACGTTCACCGCTGTCGCTTTTTATCAGGGAAGCATCTCTGCCGAAAGAACGCAGAGAACCGGTTAAGAACTCCTTGAACAGGGCAGCATCTTCCGGTTTTGCGTCCGGGTCCTCTGAAAACTTTCCGTAAAAAACAAGAAAACTGTCGAGAGAATCAAGTTCCGCCGAAAGAGTCCCGATATGCGCAAAAAACAGTCTGTCGTTTTCGATAGTATCACTTAAAATATTTGAATCTGTAAAATTGAAACAGACAAAAAGAAACAGTAAAAAGGAAAATAAAAGAGGTAAAAAGATAAGGAACTTATTCTTCAATCTCGCCAGAAACCGCGGTGTCACCAGCTTCAAGAGCGGTGATGCTGTTTGTAATTATTGCTACTGAAGTTTTTTCGGCAACCTGAATGATGACAAGTTCGCCTATCATTTCATAAGGAAGACCTGCAGGAGATGACTTTCCTTCGAATTCTTTGAGACCGTCACCCTTTCTGTAAACTGAAAGCATAACGCCTTTTTCAACGCCGTCATCGCTTCCTTTGTCAAGGTAAACGATGTAGTTCGGACCATAGAAGAAAGTCGGATCGTAACCGGTAAGGATCTTCGCCTTGATGTCGGATGCCGGCTCGGTAACTTTTACGCTGTCTTCAGTTTCGACATATTCACGTACATAGAAACCGCGCTCGATAGCGTCGTAAGCCTTTATTATTTTGACTGTCGCGATCTGCGTATCCTTGTCTTTCTTGTCATCGTCTTTCTTCTTTTTGCCGATGTCAAGGACCTTGCCTCTGCCGACTATATCAACGATCGACCCGATTTTGTCGCCGGTGTCGGGATGTTTGATTTTTTCCTTGACGTTGACTATCTCGACATAATCACCGATCTGGAAGTGCGGTTTTTTCTTTTTCTTTCCGTCCTTGTCTTCTTCCTCTTCCTCATCGTCACCGAGCTCGACATAAACGTTGTCACCCGTTGCAAGAAGTTCTTTCGGCTCGAAGGAAGCTACGATCTTCGCCATTTCCTCTTCTTCGGTATTGCCGACAAAACCTTTCTGAACGATATCGAAAACGGTATCGTCAATCTGTTTGAATCTGTCGATTCTGTATTTACCGCCGAGTTTTACGAAATTCTTGTAGTTTTCAGGCGTAGCGTCAAGAGTTTTTCCGGTCTGCGCAAGAGCATCGGTCTCACCCTCGTCCTCGTATTCGGCATTGTAGCTTTCGCCGTTTTCTCCGTATTCGCCGTAACCGCCGTTTGCACCGGCACCTTCTTCGCCGGGCATCATCATTTCACCGGTCTGGCGGAAAGAGATTTTGTCGCCGGGATAGATTCTGTGCGGATTCTGGATCTGCGGGTTGAGCGACCATACTTTAGGCCAGTACCACGGGCTTTTAAGTTCCTTTTCGCTTATATCCCAAAGCGTGTCACCCGGAACGACTTCATAAGTTTCGGGAGCCGAATTGAGATCGACATTGTCAAGATTAAGTTTGGCAATTTCTCTCGCAGTTAGAATTCCATCTTCCATGCCTTGGGCAACTTTGTATCCATCTAATGCCGATTTTGACCCGGACAGGAGCAATCCACTTCTTGATAGTGCCCTGTCT
>CACZFE010000139.1 GCA_902780365.1 uncultured Spirochaetales bacterium | reverse complement strand
CGAGGAAGTTCCCTCTTATGCCGACGAAGCTCTCGTTATAAGGATCAGGATCAAAAAACTCATAAAAGACGCGAAGATACAGCATTTCAACCGCATAAAAGAGAAAATCTGCGACGGAAGCGCGTCGATACAGTTCATCGACATTCTCAACAACCTCAACACGATGAGCGCCGAAAACCACAATGTCGCCGAAGTTCTTGCAGGCGAAAAATACTAAATTTAGAATTTCAGAATGACCGAAAGGCCGGTCAGGATATCTACCGAAGCTTTGTCTGTGACGGAAAAAAGTATCGGCGAAAGATTTTCGTCTGTTTTAGGTCCGGCGTCGACCGAGACATAGCCGCGGATCAGATGTCCGTAGAAGATCCAGTCGAGCCATACATTTGCGTATCCCCTTCTGAGGATCCCGTCGCGAAGCGAGAAAAAGGGATAGATCGCCGTGATATTGGAGTTCCCGTCTTTTTTTGTGGCGCAGTCTGTCTGGTAGTAGCCTATCTCCCATTTGAATGAAAAAGCGTCGCTGAAATAGTGCCTGTGGTTGAAGCGGATCGCCTGGTGGTTCCTGCCGAAAGGATGTCCGAGGGAAAGTCCGTGATAAGAAAATCCTTCAGGGATATACAAATGATGATAATAATGGGATTTTGAAGTCTTGGTATATTCAAGACGCATTATGTCCTTATCCGTCGCGGCGAAAATTCCTATGAGATAGGCTCTTTCAAGAAAACGGAAGAATACATACGGAAGAAGCAGTTCGACTTTGTCTTCGACCTGCCATATCGCCGCCATGTCGGTTCCAGATTCCTGAATGTAGAACTTGAAGACTTTTATCGCAGGATTGAGTTTGTACATCGGGATGTTGAATGTGAAATCTATCGCTGCATAGCTGTCGGTATCCCATTTGCTGCGCGGAACATTGTCGGAGGCTGCGGTTATCAGATAAGGGTAATCGGTCAAAACGTAATTCGGCCTTCCAGAACCTCCGTACATCATGCTACGAGTCATTCCAAGTTCGAAAAAACTGAACATTTTCGGCGGTCTGTAAGTAAGTCTCATCGCCAGAAGCTGAGGATTTGACGACATTTCGCGATCTTCGCGCAGCCAGCCGTTAAAAAATATGAAATTCCAGTCGCCGCCCAAATGGATCGTCTGCTCGTTCTGAACTTTGACCATATAGAAAGGTTCAGCGTTAGATGAAATCAGAAGTCCGTATTCGCCCGGCCCCAAGTGAACAGTGTCCTTTCCTGCCATAATAGAGAGTTTCCACATTTTCATTTTTGCGTAGAAACGCCTGAAACCGACATCTGTCGATCTGATTGAAGCCGCAGAATCAAATGTGTTTTTCTCTTCCAGTTCCCAGTAAAAAGCCCACGAATCGAGAAAAACGGCGTTTCCGCTCTGACTTGTTATCATCGTCGAGCCTTTGTCGAAAATCCTTCCTCCGGCGTTTGGAATAAAGTTGCCTTTTTTGTTGGAAAAATAGTAGGCAGCCCCCACTTTCGACACTATCTGCCAGTGGTTGCGCCATCGGTCCGTTTTCTGAATGCCGTTGAGATAAGGCAGAACCGGATAAAGAGTTCTCATATCTTTTTTTGTGTCGTAGAAACCGCGCGGAAGGATCGAAAACGAGTCTTTCGGTTCGGAATTCTGCGCCTCGAAATAATCAATGACAGCCCTTTCGTCCAAACTTACGTGCAAGAGAGGATTGAAACGGCATTTTTCGTCTTCGCCTTCCTTGTGGTAGAGTTTCGGCAGCGCGATAAAGGAAGAATTGCAGTCTTCCGCAAAGATTTCAGTCGAAAAACAAATGAAAATGAGAAGGAAAATAAAAATCATCGGTTCGTTCCGTGTCTTTCGGGATCGTTTTCGGCTTTTGTGAGCCATACCGCCGATTCCTTGCTTTCTGCCGCTGTGATTTCACGTACCTGGATGTGGTGTTTGTCGGAAAACGCGGCAAGAAGGATCTTCATACCTACTCCGTTGTACCACTCTTTCCGCTCGTAGCCCTGCATCCAGACAACTCTCAGCAGCTTGAAATCTTTGTTCGTGGTGATCCTGAGAGGCCTGTGTCCGCAGAATGCGACAATGGCATTCTGAAGGTCATAAGCGAGGGAGACCATCTCTTCTTTGCTACGCTTTTCAGTCATAATCCACCTGTAATTATCAGTATTTAAGCGTCTTAGCCTCGGTATCGAGCTCCGCGACTGCGCCGAGCATGAAAGCCATGTTCTGCTGGTTATGTCCTGCCGGGAAGTTGCAAACGACAGGAACTGACTTGTCCAGGCCGATGGTTTCGAGCATCGCGAACGGATTTACGCTCTTTTCTGACGGCGGTCTGAACTCGCGGTATGTGAAATCGCCGAAAACAAGGGCTTTTATCCCTTTGAATTTTCCCGCAAGACGCATTTGTGTAAGCAGCCTGTCTACGCGGTAAGGAACTTCGTTCACCTCTTCGATGAAAAGTATCGAATCCTTAAAATCGGGTTCATACGGAGTTCCTATCATCGAAACAAGAGTCGTTAAATTGCCGCCTTTGACAACGCCTTTCGCTTTACCTGGATTGAGCGCGCGCATATTTTTGCCGAAGATCGTGAAAGCCTTTTCTTTTCCCTGCAGGAGATCGAAAATCTGCGCTTTCGAAAAGCGGTCGATCGAGTTCAAAGTCGTGATGTTAGGCCCGTGGACTGTGACGAAACCGCATTTGTCGACAAGCCACGCATGAAGCGCCGTTACATCGCTGAAACCGATGAAAAGTTTCGGATTCGCCTTGATTTTATCGATATTCTCCTGAAGTTTTTCAAGCAGTCTCAAAGCACCGTACCCGCCGCGCGCAGTCCATACGGCCTCGATCGATTCGGTCGTGAACGCATTGACAAGCGATTCAGCACGCAGTTCGTCGCTTCCCGCAAGAAAACCTGCTTTAGAAAAAGCGTTTTTGTCTATCACAGGCTTGATCTTATTCAGTTTCAGCTCGGTTATACCGGCATTGAAAACAGTTTTGTCAAACGGTGACGAAGGTGCAACGACCGCGACTTCGCCCCTGAAACTTATCGGTTTCAAATCAAAATAGGAATTACTCATTTCAATCTCCCAAAGTCCAAAAAATACGGCGCTAAGAATAACAGGAACTCTATTTTTTCCTATTTTTTTTTGTAATTCCGCGGAAATAAACTAAACTTCCGCGTTTTTTGCGAGGCTGAAATGGTCGAAAATAAGGAAAATAAAGAAAATAAAATTCAGGAACAACCGAAAAACGAGCGTCCGCAGGGTCTTGATGACATAAAGGAAATGCGCCGTATGATGACGCACATAATGAACAATCAGGGCAGTCTCAATTCGGAAATCAAAGAGATAAACCGCAAAATCAATACTAAAGAACAAAGCCAGGCGACGCGGTATTTTATAACTTTCATATTTTTGGGTATCGTCATCATCCTTTCCTTCTTCTTCTATTTCAGGTCGCAGGCTGCAAACTATGCGAACCAGAGCCGTATCCGTGAAGAACACAACAAATACCTCGAAAAAGAGGTCGCCGAACTTAAAGACAAGATTTTTTCAATGGAAAACAACGATATCAAGGCTTACAACCTCTATCTCGCGCTGAAGGAAGGCGACCCGGACAACGCTTTCAAACTCTACGGAGAGTTCAACCTCTCGGCACTTTCACGTCTTGAAAGAACGATCATAGACAACGAAACGAGCATGATAAAGCAGAAAGCCGCTCTGAAAAAATACGAGGAAGGTGAAACTCTTTTCAAACGCAAAAGCTACGAAGCGGCAATCGACAGGTTTAAAGACAGCCTCGACATATCCTCGACAGGAGACCATATATCGAATCTTTTCTACCTTACCGCCCTCTCCTACTACCGCATGAAAGATTACAACAAGGCGGCTATCGCGTTTGAAAGATTCCTTTTCATCTATACAAAAAAAGACCTTCCGAAAGACCGTTCGGAACTTCTGCTCGGTGTATGTTACGAAAAAATGAACCAGTTGGAGCGGGCTAAAAACTTCTACGAACAGTCAATGCGAGAAAACCGTCACAACAGATTCTTCCCGACGATCCGCGACAGAGTCAAGAACATCGAGAAGAAGATGGAAAAGATGAAAGATTCCAACGTGGATTAAAACCATCTGAAAATACTGTCACCTACAAATTCCCTGAGGATCGAGTTAGGAGGAAGAGTCGAATCGTCTATTTCCTCGAAGAAAGAGAGGAATTTGAGAAGCCTTTTCGCTTCGCGGTATTCGGGAATATCCGCCGGAACTTTGCGGAGAAGAGGTTCCGCGTATTTTTTCAGGATGCTGAACTCGCAGACGAATGTCGAATTGAACATAGAATCGGCATTCTCCTGATAAGGAAATATGTTTTTATCCTCGCCGTTCCTGACCGAAGCCCAGCGTTTAAGTGTATCTACCGGTGAATGTCCGCGGTACTGGAAATCGCGCACCATTCTGCGGATAAGCCTGCCGTCAGTCGTAGGGATCCTGTTGTGGTTGTCGATATTAAGAGCGGTAAGCGCGCTGACATAGATCTTGTAGACGTTGTATTTCGGGACATCGGCGTAAAGATTGGGGTTGAGCCCGTGGATCCCTTCGATCACAAGCACTCCGTTCTCGGGAAGAACTATCGTTTTTCCGTCATTGCAGCTCTTTCCGGTTTTGAAATCGTATCTCGGAAGAGTCACCGCTTTTCCGGCCATGAGATCGTTCAGGTTTTTGTTGAAAAGTTCGATGTTTATCGCCGCAAGAGATTCGAAATCGTGCTCGCCATTCTCGTCTTTCGGAGTTTTGTCGCGGTCGATGAAGTAGTCGTCAAGCGAGATCAGGAAAGGTCTTATTCCGTTGACGCGGAGCTGCACGCAGAGCCTGTTAGCCGTCGTAGTCTTTCCGCTTGAACTCGGCCCGGCAATCGAAACTATCTTCACCATTTTGCGGAGGC
>CACZFE010000138.1 GCA_902780365.1 uncultured Spirochaetales bacterium | reverse complement strand
CCACATTGTTGATGGAAATCTACGCAAGTCTAGACGGGTTGCTCGTTGAGGATGGCGCCTATTGCTTTGGTCCCTTCGATGCTTCGCCTTGCGAAGGGGCGACGTTGAGGGAAATATCAAAGGCTAAGATCCGCGAGTTCATCGTGACGGCGAAAATGAAACGTGGTTTGCCCCTCGCCCAGAACACGCCAGTCGAAAAATTCCTGAAGCATTTTCATCTTTTGTCTTCCGACGGGACTCCGCTCAACTCGGCCATCCTGCTTTTCGGGCGCGATCCTCAAGCACGATTCCTAACATCTCAGGTGAAGTGCGTACAATGGCCCACACCTGAACGGTGCAAGCCAATCAAAGATCATCGTATCGTTCAGGGAACGTTGTTTGAGATGGCGGATGCTGCGGTCTCGTTTGTCCTTGATAAGCTGGAAAAGTGGATAGGTCCGCGCAGTACCGGCACAGGTGCGGCGGTATCGGCTGAAGATGCGATGAGTTTCGGCGCGGCTGTAGAACTTTCAGCTGCGATGCCTCTTTCGTGGCTTCCCCTCATCAGCGACTACACGAGCAAAGCTGAAAAGCCGGTCAAGGCATCGGCTGTCAGCGCGGTCATTTACGGCATTGTAAGCTGCTGGATGTACACGATCGGCATGGGAGCCGCGATTTTCACAGGTGAAAGCGACCTCGCACAGATAATGATCAAAGCTGGACTCGGTGCAGGACTTGTCATCATCATCTTTTCGACAGTCACGACCACATTTTTGGATGCATATTCGGCAGGAATTTCGGCAGAATCTGTTTCAACGAAGCTCAAATCCAAGGCAGTCGCAGTCGCAGCGGCTCTTCTCGGAACGATCGGCGCGATACTTTTCAACATGGATGACATCACCGATTTCCTCTACCTCATCGGCTCGGTTTTTGCCCCGATGACGGCGGTTTTGATTGCTGATTTCTTCATTCTGAAACACCGCGCGATCGAAAAATCTTTCGTCTGGACAAATCTTGTTGTCTGGGTCATAGGTTTCGTGCTTTACCGCTATCTCATGACAGTCGATTTCATTCTCGGGAACACCCTTCCAGACATGCTCATAACGATGGTCGTCTGCGTTGCGGCGAATAAGGTCATCGGGAAAAAGGCTTAATCCAATAAACTTTTGATCCCTTTCGCCGTTCTCAAAATAGTTTCAGTGAAGTGGTTCCCGGGATTTAATTCAAAAATTGTCGGAATGTTCTGCGTTTTATAGATTTCAGCGAGTTTTTCGGTGTTTTTCCGCACCGGAGCAAGGTTTTTGTCGCGTGTTTTTGCTTCGGCTTCTCCCAGCGAAAGGTAAATCAAATCAGGGGTCTTCGCGAATTTGTTCGCTTCTGCAAATTCAGTGAATCCGGGAAACCAGAGTGAGCCTGAGACACTTGCGATCCGGCTGAAAATGTCAGTTTTATATGCCGCGTAAAGGGCGAAAAGTCCCGCCAGAGAATAGCCTGTGATCGCGGTAAATTCAGGCTTAAGCCCAAGTTTTGCGCGGATTTCAGGTATAATTTCATTTGTCAGTTTTTTGACATATTCGTCAGCTCCGCCAAAACCGTATTTGTTGTTTCCTATAGTCGGAGCCGGCCGCGGAGAAAGGTCGTGATTCCAGTTGAGATTTCCGATTGCGGCAAGGGCGAAATTTTCGCAGCCAATTTCTGCGCACTTATCGAAGACTTCCCTCCCCTCTCCGTTAAAAGTATGGAGGATCACTAACGGAATCGCGTTTTTTTGATTATTGCTGATGAAGAGTTCGATATTCAATTTTTTATTTTTTTATGCAGCGGACATGATACTTGTCGTCACCGGATGTGGCTTTATAGTCTCCTTGACTGAAACCGGCGGATTTGAAATTCAGTGTCCAAACCCAATAGTCGCTATAGTCACTTATCTTCGTGACAGACCACAATGTATCGGCATCACCAAGTTTGCTGTAATATCCACTGCCAGTCTGACCGCTGCATGAGTCGCAGCCTGTATTGCAGTTATATGCAACACATCCTTCCGCAATCTGACAGGAACCACCGATTTGTGTGGAGGAACAATTCTCTATCAAAGTTCTAAGTTCATAGATCTCAGGCATACGCCAGCTCAATCCGCTTTCATCGAGGCCGTCGCAGTATTCGACCGCATCGCTCCAATATTTCGCGGAGGAAAGCCTTGAAGACCAGACAAAGCCGCTTGACGAATCTTTACACGGTGCGTTGTCCGTAAATGTGCATTCGGGCAGATCGTCCGGAAGTTCCGTGTCAGCGTCAGTGTCGGAATCGGTATCAGCCGTTGTGTCGGGATCGGTGTCCGTTGCGGTGTCGGCATCGGTGTCAGCCGTTGTGTCGGGATCAGTGTCCGTTGCAGTGTCGGCATCGGTGTCAGCCATAGTGTCGGGATCGGTGTCCGTTGCAGTGTCGCCATCGGTGTCAGCCGTTGTGTCGGGATCAGTGTCTGCCTGATAATCGTCATCGTCATCGGAAACACAGGAAAACATAAAGAAAAGCGCCAGAATCAAAATCACGGTAATTTGGAATTTTTTCATAACAAACCTCACAAACAATAAAAACGGCGGATTATACGGAAAATCTTAAAAAAACAAATAACCCTTCATTGATTTTTATATAATTATACCTATAATTCCGCGTTTTATTGTTTTTGGAGGAAAAAATGGCCGTTTATATCTGTCACAACTGCAAAAAATCGCTTGACGACGAACTTGAGGATATCCGCGGAAAGGTAGGCAGACAGGATGTATGCCCGTTCTGCTACTCGGACCTTCACTGCTGCATGAACTGTCGTTTTCACGATGAGAACTACACGAACGAGTGCCGTGAAGACTCGCGTTCGTTCATCCGCGAAAGAGACAAAGCCAATTTCTGCGCTTCGTTTGAGTTCATCAAGAACGAAGGTGAGGACGGAAGCGAAGAGATCGAGGCAAAAACACAGCTTAGCGACCTTTTCAAATTTTAATTTTCAGTCGGGAGTTCCGATATGTTCAAATACTTGTTCAAAAAGATTTTCGGCACCGAAAACGACCGTTTTCTGAAGTCGATCAGGCCGACGATTGCACAGATCAACAGTTTCGAAGATTCGCTGAAGAACCTTTCTGATGCGGATCTGGCAGCCAAAACCGCCGATTTCAAGCAGAGGATCGCAAACGGAGAATCGCTTGATTCAGTTCTGCCTGAAGCTTTTGCAGTCGTCAGAGAAGCAGGCAAAAGAGTCCTCGGAATGAGACACTACGATGTCCAGCTCGTCGGCGGCATAGTCCTCCACAAAGGAAGGATCGCCGAAATGAAGACCGGTGAAGGTAAAACGCTCGTCGCTACTCTTCCGATGTATCTCAACGCTCTGGAAGGACGCGGCGCCCACCTTGTCACTGTCAACGACTACCTTGCAGCCCGCGACGCAGAATGGATGGGAAGGATCTACCGCTTCCTCGGCCTTTCTGTCGGCACGATCCTCAACGGAATGAACACGAAAGAGCGCAGAGTCGCATACAACAGCGATATAACCTACGGCACGAACAGCGAGTTCGGTTTCGACTATCTTCGTGACAACATGAAATACGACATAAACAACTATGTCCAGCGCGACCTGCGTTACGCGATCGTAGACGAGGTCGACTCTATCCTTATCGACGAGGCAAGAACACCGCTCATCATTTCGGGTCCGAGCGATGAAAGCACCGACCTTTATGTCAGAGTGAACGCCGTTGTCAGGACTCTCCGGGACGAAGAACACTTCACGAAGGACGAAAAGGCGAAAAACGCGATCCTCACGCAGGAAGGTATTTACAGACTCGAAAATCTTCTCGGCGTGACCAACCTTTACGCGCCGGAAAACCTCGAACTTGTCCATCACGTCCAGCAGGCTCTTAAGGCGAACTTCATGTTCCACCGCGATGTAGACTATGTTGTAAAGAACATCGACGGTGTCGATAAAGTCATGATCGTTGACGAGTTCACAGGCCGACTCATGGAAGGAAGACGTTACAGCGACGGTCTGCACCAGGCTCTCGAAGCGAAGGAAGGTGTCAAAGTCGAGCGCGAAAACCAGACTCTGGCAACGATCACATACCAGAATTTCTTCAGAATGTATGATAAACTTTCAGGCATGACTGGTACCGCTGATACCGAAGCGCGCGAATTTGCCGAAATATACAACCTCGGAGTAACAGTTATCCCGACGAATAAGCCCGTCATCAGAAAGGATCTGCCGGACCAGATCTACAAAAACCAGGTCGCGAAGGAAAACGCTGTAGTCAAGGAAATCCTCGAGAAAAACGCAAAAGGACAGCCTGTCCTCGTCGGTACGGTCTCGGTAGAAAAATCGGAAAGACTGAGCAGCCTTCTCACGAAACAGGGCATCAAGCACAATGTCCTCAACGCGAAATTCCACATGAAAGAGGCTGACGTAGTCGCTCAGGCCGGCAGAAAGGGGACGATCACGATCGCGACCAATATGGCAGGCCGTGGAACCGATATCGTTCTCGGCGGTAACCCCGAAAAACTTGCGCTTGCCGAAGCCGAAGCTGTTATGGAAGTTGTTGATACCGAATCACCTGAATTCAAGGAGATCCTCGATAAATATGAAAAGATCTGCGCGGCTGAAAAGAAGGAAGTTCTTGCTGCAGGCGGTCTTCACATCGTCGGAACCGAGCGTCACGAATCGAGGCGAATCGACAACCAGCTCAGAGGCCGAAGCGGCCGTCAAGGTGACCCGGGCTCGTCGAGATTTTTCCTCAGCCTTGAAGACGATCTCATGCGTATTTTCGGAAGCGAACGACTTTCAGGCGTTATGTCAAGGCTCGGACTCGAAGATGACCAGCCGATCGAGCACAAACTCATCTCGAAATCGATAGAAAACGCGCAGAAAAAAGTCGAAGGACACAACTTCAGCATCCGTAAGAACGTCCTTGAATACGACGATGTCA
>CACZFE010000137.1 GCA_902780365.1 uncultured Spirochaetales bacterium | reverse complement strand
CGGCCATTCCAGCCATGCCCCACTGGCAGACGCCGACACCGTGCCCCGCACCTTTGCCGTTGAACACGAAAGTGTCTCCGCTTTTCGAGACAGAAAAATCGTTTGACCATATAACTGAAAAACCGACAAGTTCACGGAATTTGTTGACCGGAAATTTTTTTTCGTCAACAACGACCGAATCGACACGCGTCTTTCCACGCACCGTTTTAATGGATTTTGCCGACTTTACGCCGAGTTTTTTCGCTATATCGGCAGCCTTAATCTTTCTCGTCCAGCGGTAAAGCGATGATTTTGTGCAGTAAGGACAATGCAGTTCCTGCAGGTGCGGCTCTTCCTTCTTCCAGATTTCGGCCGAACTCGAAATAGTCCCTCCGCAGGTCGAGTGAAAATATATCTTCACCGGATCGCTTCCTATGGTTACAATTTCGCCTCTTGTCGCGTTGACGGCTTCGACCGAGGAAACATCCTCCTTGCCGAGCCCGTCGTAGACCTGATCCAGAACTGTCGGAGCAAGGTCGAAATATGCGCTTCTCGGATTGAACATTTTCTGATAAACCGCAAAAGTCCTGGCAAGAACCGCCTGCGTTTTCTTTGCTTCGACAGGCCATGACGGGATCGCTTCCTTGTTGATGACACCTTTGACGTAATCTTCGATGTCGAGCTTGTTCACAACAATGAGTTTCGAGTTTTTGAGGTAAACTTCGATCTCGCCGCGGAACATTCTTCCCTCTACTTTCAGAGGAATGAGCTCCGACGAGAATTTTATCATATCCTCCTTGAAAACTCTGTTTCCGACCCTGATTCCGCCTGATCCCGCCGAGATCTGGAAACGCCCCTGAACAGAACTTAGAACCTTTTCCTTTTTGTTCAAAATCTGCGCGTCACCTTCAAGCGAAAATGAAGAAATATCAACTTTGATACCTATCCTGAGAAAGTGTGTGAAACCGTTCGAAAGACCGTCGTCATCAAGCAGTTCATCGACATTAAAAGCGTGAAGGGGAAAAACAAACGTAAAAAAAATGAATAAAAAAGGGAGATTTTTTAAAAATTTCATTACAGAGCTTATTTGAGCCCGTATTTTTCCTTGTATTCCATGATCGCTTTGTGGAGAGCTTCCGAAGCAAGGTTCGAGCAGTGCATTTTTTCTGCCGGAAGACCGCCGAGCTCGTCAGCAACGATGTCTCTCGTGACTTTAAGAGCTTCGTCGATATGCTTTCCTTTGACCATTTCAGTTGTCATCGAAGAGGTCGCGATCGCCGCGCCGCAGCCGAAAGTCTCGAAGGAAATGTCTTCGATTATCCCTTCAGGATTGATGCGGAGGAAAATTTTGATGATATCGCCGCACGCCGGGTTTCCGACTTCGCCGATTGCGTTCGGGTTCTCGATTTTTCCGACATTGCGCGGATGAAGGAAGTGATCCATAACTTTTTCTGTGTAATTCATGATTTTCTCCTATCTTAATGTTTGTCTGAGTTTACAAATTCATCGTAAATCGGTGAAAAACTGCGAAGAAGCGAAATCGTGCTCTTCAAAGTATCGACAGTATAATCAACGTCTTCAAGTGTCGAATGTTTTCCCAAAGAAAAACGGATGCTCGAATGAGCCTCTTCCGGATCGCCGTTCAATGCCGTGATTACGTGGCTCGCCTTAAGGTCGCTCGATGAGCAGGCAGAACCGGTGGATACCGCGATGCCTTCGGTGTCAAGCTTGAGGAGGATCCCCTCGCCTTCAACGAATCTGAATGAAATGTTGGAAAGCGTCGGAACTCTGTGCGACGGGTCGCCTACAACTCTTGTGTATGGAATTTCGGACAGGACTCTCTGCTCGAGATGGTCTCTGAGAGCCGCAACTCTTTTTGCTTCCGCGTCAAGCTCAGCGACTGCAAGCTCGATCGCTTTTCCCATGCCGATTATGCCGACAACGTTCTCTGTTCCAGGGCGTTTTCCGTGTTCCTGGTGTCCCCCGGTGAGAAGGTTTTTGAGAACTCTTCCGCGTTTTACGAAAAGAGCGCCGACACCTTTGAGGCCGTAGAATTTATGCGCCGAAACGGTAAGGAAGTCGCAGCCGATTTTCTTTACATCGACCGGAATTTTTCCGACAGCCTGAACCGCGTCGACATGGAAAAGAATGTTGTGCTCGCGGGCGATCTTTCCGATCTCCTCGACCGGATAGATGTTTCCGATCTCGTTGTTTACGAACATCGTCGAAATAAGACCTGTGTTTTCCTTTATCGCTTTGCGGAGATCGTCGAGATTGAGGTTTCCCTTTCCGTCGACAGGCAGATAAGTGACCTCGAAACCCTCTTTTTCAAGCGCAGCAGCGGTGTTGAAAATGCTCGGATGCTCGACAGCGGTCGTGATTATGTGGTTTTTCTTCGCGTTTTTGCCGAGTCCAAGCATGTAACCGCGGAGAACCGTGTTATTTCCTTCGCTTGCGCAGGAATTGAAATAGATCTCAGCCGGATCGGCGTTGAGAGCCGCAGCAACTTTAGCTCTTGCCTGCTCGACAGCTGTTCTCACGATTCTTCCTTCATAGTGTCTGCTCGAAGGATTGCCGCCGAGTTCGGTAAGAAAAGGCATTATTTCGTCAACGACTTCCTTTCTTACAGGCGTTGTCGCGCTGTTGTCAAAGTATATTCTGTGTGTCATCCTAAAACCTCTAAAAAAACAATAAATTCACGGCGGCTAATATAATTTCGAGTTTCAGTTTGTCAATCAGAAAAAGTGACAAAAAATAAAAAATTGATTTGCCGGAAATTTTCCATAACATTTTTGCCGCAATCCGGAGGGAATAATGATAAGAAAAGCACCATTTTCAATACGTAAAACCAGAAATCACGCAATTCCGGTTATCTTGACGCTACTCGCTGTCTTCGTTTCGTCGTGCGACATCTTCGATGACTGCTCAAGTTCGAACTCATACTCGATGCGATGCAACGGGCTTTCTCTCGAACAGTGCGTCTACCGCGACAACGGTTACAAATGGGTGGAATACAAAAACTGTATCACCGGATGCCCGTCGGAAATCGGAAATCCGTCATGCGTCGCTTCGACCTGCTCCTGCTCGGTTCAGTCGCAGTATGTCTGTGAGCATGGCGGCACATACCGCTGCAATGGGAACAATGCCGAAAAATGCGAAAGTCTTGACCACTACAACGGCCACATCTGGGAAAATATCAAAAACTGCGAATCTCTCTTCAGGGAAAACGAAGTCGTTGAAAGCGGCTCATGCAGCTCTGAAAATGAATATTACGAGCCGAAGTGCGTTCCGAAAATCAAGAAAGCTTTCCGCGGAAAGTGGTTCAGACTCGACAACAGCACCGATTTCTATCTTGGAACAAACGGCATCACGCGAGGTTCCTACAACAGCCAGTTCATTCCGGATTCTATCACAAAAATCGACGACAACATGCTGGAAATCACAGGCAACGGCGAAACGTTCAGACTCATCCGCAACAGCATCAACGACGCAACTCTTAAACTGAACGTGAAGAAGGCCTTCAGCTACACAAGATCGCCTTCGGGAAGCGGTGTCGGCGGAGTCGATGTCATCATCGAAAACACTCAGGATCCGGGCGAAACCTACGAAAAGCAGTCCGGAAGCGACGGCAGCACGCAGTTTGACGATATCGTTTCGGGAGAATACGACATTTCGGTCGGGAACACGAAAGTTACTCAGAATATCTCCGACTATCTCAACGCCGGAAATTTCTACGTTTCGCAAAGCGGCTATATCTATAAGGCGCTTCTCAATTCTACGAATGAAGTATATTACGCTGAAGACCGCGACAACAGTGATGTCGGCAACAGATACACGGTTCATCTCCGCGTTTACAATTTGGGAAATCAGGATGCTTCTGCCACCACGATAACACTCAAAACCGATGACAATGCGATCAAAGTCGATGCAAAAGACGAAATTTTAGGGACTATCGAACCCGAAAGGTATGTTTCCTTCGATTTTTACGTAGAAACGATCCCGTTTTCAAAGGTAGCCGGTCTGGGGAGCGCAGTTTACCACGATGTTGAGTTTTTAGTTTCGCTGAAAGATATAAACGGTGAAGTCTGGGAAGATACCGTAACTCTGCGTATCTTCAGAAAGGCAGTGCCGATATATCTTTATTCCACGATGTCGAACCCGTTCATTCTCCTTTCGCCGCACAGAGAAATCGTCAGTATGTCGAACGTTGTCTGGGTCCCCTACCGCCCCGATGCGAAATACAAACTAATTGCGCAGAGCCTTTCACTCAATACCGAAGGCGTTTATTCGATCGGCATAGGTTCGTGGGACAGCGAGAAATGGCAGTCCGACCGCGAGAATTTCACAGATGTTTCGAACTACGAACCCAACAATCAGGAATCTCAGGCAAAAACAGTATATATGAACTCGCAGACGACATCGTACCTGCACAAAAACGATATTGACTTCTGGATAATAGACACCTTCTTTGATCTGTGAGCGGATCAAATTGAGTTGACATCCTTCACTCAAAAGATGTTTCAAGTATGACCAATCTCCCAAACGATTCTCAGTATCAGTATAACAGACACAAATGGGGTCTATACTGATAGCATCATCTGGTTGGCAAGAAATATACTCTTCATCCCATGAAACCACACAAACACGCATGTAGTCTTCCATCTGACGAAACCGATAGAGAGTCCCTTCGCCACGAGGCAATTGGAACAGAAGCTCATCAGGAATGGGATCATGAGTTATAGCATACACCAATTCCGCTACAGAACGAACATCATAAGGAAGTGAAGCGATAAGGTCTTCTGGCTTTTGACTGCGAAGTTCCCTGCATCGGCCTCGTAGGGAATTGAGACGCTGACGCAACTGGTTGGACAATTGGTATCTACTTGCCACATAAGTCAAACGGGCAAAAGGTCCACTGAAATCCATTTCGCTATCTGCCGTTCCTTCCATCAGTAAAAGACACAGAATCCGGT
>CACZFE010000136.1 GCA_902780365.1 uncultured Spirochaetales bacterium | reverse complement strand
AGGATAACGTCAAGAGCCTCATCCCACGGAATATCAACAAGTCTTACCGTGACAGTACCTTTTACATCGTCGCCGGCAATGATGTTGAGTTTGCTGATATCTGACATAAGACGAAGGATATCAAGAATATCGACTTCTTTGAAATCAAGGTTGATCTTTTTACCGGTGTACTGAACCGGCTCTTCTTCCATATTTACAGCACCGCCTTTTTCAGCCTCGCCGCCTTCTTCCTGAGCTACTGCAGCCTGAGGAAGTCTTACGATCTGAGCTTCTGAATAACCTGCAACGCCCTGAACTTTTTCAGCAGCCGTGTTGAAAACGAAATCACTGCCGTTAGCCGACTCTTCGATCTGGAGGTCGTGTTTAGCCGATTTCATCTTCGCGATGATCTTTACGTTTTCCTTGTCGTTGTAAACAGCAAGCTCCGCAACCGGGCCGGTAAGCGAAGTCGCATCAATGACCTGCTCTTTGTCCTTTGCGATGAAAGCGTTTTTAACAGTGATTTCGATAGTCTGACCAGCGACATTTTTTGCTATTTCGAGCTTCTTGTCAGCCTTTACTTTAAGGATTTCGGGTTCCTCGCCTATGAATGCGAGACCCTTTATCTCCGTTCTGTTCTCGACATCTGCAGCAACCGGAGCTTCTTCAGTCTTTTCTGGTTCAGCAGCTGCGACAGCCGTTTCAGCGGGCTGATTTTTGAAAGCTGCGAACATCTTTTTGCCTTCAACAGAGAAAGCATAGAGTTTCGAACGGCTGATCGTGAAGTACTGCGGAATTTCCTTTTCAATAACAACACGGTATCCTGCCGGATGGTTAGCGCTTCTCACACCTTTTGCCGACTTCATCGAACCTTTGATGCCGATAAAATCGAAAACGAGCCTGTCCGGACCCTTCAATGTGAAGAATCTGACTTTGTCAGGCTGCTCGGTGAAAGCAAAGCTGATATTTCCCGCCTTTGAATTCATCGTGACCCGGCTGTTTTTGAGCTCTCTTTCTTCAGACATCGAAACGAGGCTGTCGAAATCGCCTGTCTTTACAGAGGTCATGCCTGTTGCAAGCGATTCGAAGAGAACATTTCCCTCTTCCGCATCAACTTTGAGGTGAGCCGCCTTTTTGCCGTTGACAGTTCCGTGTTCAGCGGTTCCTTCGGCCGCATCTCCCATACCGATAACTTCAACGCTGTCGGAATTGAGTTTAAAGTAAGTTCCGTCAAAATTTTCGGAAATGACTGTTGTATTTCCGTTCTGCTCGACGGACAGTGAATCATTCTTGTTCTGCGCAACAGCGAAAACCGTTACTACCGAAAAAACCAAAACAAGAACAAAGGATAACCTGAGACTTTTCATTCCAATCTCCGTTCCATCAGTTATTCAAATTTTCTTTTCCTTGCTCTTTTTCGCCGCCGTTGTTGAATTCAGCAGCGTCATCCGGCTCGTCAGACTCTTTGAGAGGCGACTTTACAGGAAGTTCAAGATAAAGCTTGTTGATTATCTTTCTTCCGAGCGGATCTTTGTATGTCTCGACTATCTCGAGTTTATCAGGCAGTATTCTGCTGATCTTTCCCCAGTTTTTACCGATAAAGCTGCCGTTTTTGACGATGTAGCTTTTACCGTCAGGAGCGATAACGACTGCCTTCGGATCGGTTATACCGTAAATTATTGCGGAAAGTCTGAGGTCGGTGACATCGAAATTCTGAAGTTCGCTGACGATCTTCTTCTCTTTGTTGAGACTTGCCATATCACCGAAATAGTTTCTGAAAGGATCCTTTTTACCGACAGCGGAGTAGCGGTAGTTCGACCTTCTCTGCGCGATATCGGTTATGTCGATCTCTTTTTTAGTCTTGTTTTCACTCGATTTGGTCTTGCTGACCCTTTCGTATTCGGCCTTGTAGTCGTAAGGCTCGATCTGGTATTCGTTTGCGCATCCTGCAAGAATCGAGAGCAGGAGCAAACATGAGATCCATACTAAAGCGTTAATCTTATTTTGCATTCTGACCTCCACCCATCTCGGCTGACGAAAGGAAACGGTAAGTCGTCGCCCTGAAAGCTATGTCGAGCGCTGTCTTGTTCGGCTGGAAACCACCGAAAGAAGTGGAGACTTTGCTCTTCTTCTTATCATCTTTTTTGGCTGCGTTATCGCCGATAACCTTCATCTCAAGATCGCTGACGTTAACGATTCTGGCGAGTTTGTTCACACTGTCAAAGAAGCCGAGGACTTCATGGAAACTGCCTTTGACTTTCATTGAAACCGGGACCTCGGCGTAGAACTCTTTCTTGCGCTCGGCAAGCGGCTCGAAGTAGTAGACTTCAAGACCGAACTTTTCCGCTTCGTCAGAAAGCTTTTTGAGCAGAGAAGGAATCTCTTTTTTATCCGGAAGCATGCTGATAGCAACTTTCAGATCTCTGTCGAGAGCTTCGACTTCTTCCATAAACTGCCCTCTGTCACGAACCAGCACTACCATTTTGGAGAACTCAGCCTTCTTGGAATTGAACTCGCGGTAAAGCGATTCCATCGTGTCTACATGCGGCATATAAACAGTAACGTAATAAACCGCGATGATGACGACGAGAACCAGAAGTAATCCTCCGTACCTGTATGCCGGCTTTAATTTTCCGATATTTACCAGTAAGGATTTCATATTTACGCCTCCCTATTGATTAGCACTCGGTTGAGCCGCCGCATTTTCCGCCGCAGGCTGCTGACCTTCAGGTTTCGGCTGAGCCGGCTGTTCCTGCTGTCTTCCGGCGAAGTGAACTGTCGTGTTCAAACCGTAGGAAAGCACAGTAACTCCCTGAACCGCCTTGTCTTTCGTAACCTTTTTCAGGTTGATGTTCGAAAAGAAAAGTGAATTTTCAAGCTGTTTCATGAAGTTTGCGACTTCCTGATTCTCAAGAGTCTTTCCGTCAAGATCAAGCTTGTTGCCCTTTATCGTGAGCTTGTCAGCCCAGATCTTGTTCGACGGAATCTTGAGCGAAAGTTCGTCAAGAACTCTGACAGGACCGATATTCTGCTCCTGCAGCTTGATAATCATATCCATTTTTTTTTGTAGTTTTGGCTTTTTATCCTTCAGATTTTTGATTTCGCCCATGATCGACTTAAGTTTTGCGATCTCGGCGTCGGCTTCAGCGATACGTTCCCTGCTCTCCTGTTCCCTTTTGGTGAGGAGCGAACTGTTGGAAACGACGAGAACTACGACAACGACTATCGAAATCAGACAGATCGCGATAAATCCTTTCGCCTCAGCGATAAGCTTGTCTTCCTTTACGGGTAACAGATTGATTTTTATCATTGTTCGTCCATCCTCCGTAATGCCAATCCGAGACTAAGCGCAGCAATGTGGCTGTAATCCTCTACTTCTTCTCTCGAAAGAACCTGTCCCGGAACAATTATTTCTTTGAAAGGATTCATTCTTTCTACCGGAATCGTCAGAGTTGACTGCAAAGCCTGCATAAAGGTGAAACTTTTTGTCGTTCCGCCAGTTACGAAAACTTTCGCGACACTGTCTTCGGGATTTGTGTTTGTATAGTAATCGAAAACTCTCATAATGTCAGAAACCATGTTTTTCGCTACATCGGCGATGATTTCCTCGACCTGGTTCGGCAGGATCGAATCACCGGTTGCATGAGTTCCCGATTTGAGACTCTCGGCCTGCTGGAAGCTGACTTTCAGACGTCTCGTGATTTCTTCGGTGATGAAGTTTCCGCCGGTCAGAACATCTCTGAAAAACCTTACATTGCCGTTCGACATGACGACGATATTGGTTTTTGAAGCACCGATATTGAGAACCGCGACCGTTTTATCCTTTTCTTCCGGATAGTTGAGCTCGAAAATGTTTGCAAGCGCAGTCGCGTCGATCTCGACCGACATCGGTTTTACACCTGCATCACTTACGACCTGAATAAAGTCACCGATAAGATCCTTTCTTGCAGCGATAAGGATAACTCTGTCGCGTCCGTCCTCGACGATATCTGTTTTGATACCGTCAAAGTAGATTTCTTTGATGTCGTGCGGGATATGCGTTTCGGCTTCGACCTGAAGCGCATTGTAAAACTCCTGCTGAGAAACCTTCGGAACATTGATGACTCTGTTGATGATACCGTGTCCCGCAACGGCGATCGAGCAGAATTTGTCTCTGAATCTCTCCTTTGCAAGAAGCGTTTTTACAGCATCATTCATCTCGTAAGTATTCATGATGCTGCCGTCGACCATCGTGTTGACCGGAATGGGTATAAATCCGAACTTTTTAAGCTGATACTTCCCCTTTCCTTTCTTCTGGAGTTGCGCAGCTTTGATCAGATAAGACCCGAGGTCAAGTCCCATCAGTTGCTTGTTATAAAACATATCCGCCTCCTCTGGCTATTCTTCATCGTCCGAAAAAACTTTATGTTTTTCATCAAGCGAAAGTCCGAGAGCGAGAAGAATTTTTCTCTTCGTCTCCATGCGGCACTTGCCGTTCTTTTCTATTCTGTCGATCGTCAGAACAGATACACCGGCCTTTCTTGCAAGCTCGGACTTGCTCATAAGAAGTTTTTCTCTCATTTTTTTAAGGTTGTTTTCCGTCATTGCATACTCCATCGCAATCAAAAATAACAAATCCGGAAGCGATGATAGTAAAAAAAATGTAAAAAGCAAGAATTTTTGTAAAAAAATATATCATATTCATATAATTATGCAAAATATTACTAAAATTCCTTTGCATTTTTAACCATTTTTACGTTCTATTGATATTCCTATTTTAGCCAATTTATCCTCAATAGCTTCATATCCGCGGTCGATCTGGCGGACATTGTAAATCCTGCTTCTCCCTTTCGCCGCCGCCGCAGCCATAAGCATCGACATTCCGGCACGGATATCGGGGGAATCAAGGCTCGCACCGTGAAGCTGTGAAGCTCCGGAAACAACGACTCTGTGCGGATCGCACAAAATTATCTGAGCCCCCATCGCTACAAGCCTGTCAACAAAAAAGAGCCTGCTCTCGAACATTTTTTCGAAGAAAAGAACCGTTCCGTCAGCCTGCGTCGCCGCAACAATCGCAATCGACATGAGGTTGGACGGG
>CACZFE010000135.1 GCA_902780365.1 uncultured Spirochaetales bacterium | reverse complement strand
TTCCGCTTGAAAAAAGCGCGATGGCGGGAACGATCCTCGCCGCGTGCGTAATCGAGAAGATCGGTGCGAAGATCCCCGATGAGTGCTGGCCTGTTCTGATTGAAAAAATAAAGGCATTATGAACGCAAGTGTGATTTTTCTTATTCTGGCGATAGTTTTCAACGCCGGAGCCAATATTTTCATGAAAGCCGGAGTAATGGCGGATCCGGTTAAGCTTAGCGACGGGATTGTTCCTTTCGTGTTGAGTTATATTACCAATTTCAAGCTGATGTCCGGCATCGCTTGTTTCGGAATAGCCCTTGTTTTCTACACGAAAGCGCTTGAAAAATTCAATCTTTCGATAGCTTACCCGATGATGACCTCATGCGGTCTCATAATCGTGACTCTGTGGTCGCTTTTCGTGTTTCAGGAAAAACTGAGTGCGGTTCAGTTCGGCGGACTTTTTATGATAATAGGTGGAATATGGCTTATAAATATTCACTGATTCTGCTCGGCCTTCTTTTCGTAAGTTCCTGTGCATACTCGGGAGCCAGGAAATTCGCCGATATCCCCGAGGAGGAATTCAAAGTCGAAGAGATGAATTTCGACGAGGAGTTCAAGGAATTTGCCGAGGGTGAGATGAACTACACTGTCGGAGTCGGCGACGAGATCAAGATCACGATCTACGGAAACCCGCAGGACAGCACGCAGGCAACTGCTCTGGGCGAGATTTTCGGCTATGCTGTCGATGAGAACGGAGAAATCAACATCCCGCTTTTGAAACAGGTGAAGATCGCCGGTCTCACGAGAAAGGAAATCGTTGAAAAACTAGAGGAAGGCTATTCGAAATTCATCAAAGATCCTCATATAATGTTCGATATCGTAAAATACGAAAGCAAGTTCTATTATGTTGTCGGCAACGTGAAAAACGCCGGCAAAAACCCGATAAAAGTCAATACGAACATGCTTGAAGCTGTTACCGGAATGGTTCCTTCGTCGACTTCGGAAAAGAGTTCCGTTGAATTTGTCTATCTGAAACGCGGCGAAACGGTTCTTCCGATAAGCGTGAGCGAAATGGCTACGGGAGCACGCGATTTCTCGAAATATTACCTGAAAGACGGCGATACTTTCTATGTTCCGGCTCCTTCGGCGAACAGAGTCTATATTCTGGGTGAAGTCAAGGATCCCGGCGCTTTCGAGATGACAGGCAGCAACTACACTATGATCGACCTTGTTGCAGATGCAGGAGGTCTTGTTCAGCCGAATGCAGCCGACGGAAGGATATATATGATTCGTCAGACCGGCGGAAAACACCTGCTGGTGCAGTTTCATTTCGATGATATTATGACAGGAAAGGCCGGTTCGCTTCGTCTTATGCCGGGAGACAGAGTTTATGTCGCTACCATGGCTTTAGTCAGTTACAACCGCATAATTCAGCAGATTGCTCCGACATTCTCGCTTCTTTACACTGGAACGCTTCTCTACAACAACTGGACAAAATAACTAAATTAAACGTTACGACGGAACGACGTCACGACGTTGCGGATTTAGGATTGTTTTATTCCACACCGAGCATTTTGAGGAAGAAACCGATTTCCATAGCCGATTCTTTGATTCTGGCCTGAGTCGATTTGCCCTGACCGTGACCTGCTTTCGTTTCGACCCAGAGGAATATCGGGTTGTTTGATTTGTTTTCATACTGGAGAGCAGCAGCCATTTTCTTTGCGTGCATCGGGTGAACTCGGGAATCGTGTTCGCCTGCGGTGAGAAGAACAGCCGGGAATTTTCCGCCTTTCTTGATGTTCTGATAAGGCGAGTATTTGAGGATGTATTCAAACTGCGCCTTGTCGTCGCTTGAACCGTATTCGCTGACCCAGTATCTTCCAATGAGGAATTTGTGAAAGCGGAGCATATCGAGCAGCGGAACCGCCACAACCGCAGCTTTGAAAAGTTCCGGGAACTGAGTGACCATGGCGCCAGTGAGAAGTCCGCCGTTGCTGCCGCCCCAGATAGCGAGTTTTTCCGGGTTTGTGTATTTCTCGTTTGCAAGGTATCTCATCGCGTCAGCAAAGTCGTCGAAAGTATTCTGTTTTTTGTCGAGCATTCCCGCTCTGTGCCATTTTTCGCCGTATTCGCCGCCGCCGCGGATATTTGCGATCGCCATTATGCCGCCTGTTTCGATCCAGACTGCATTAACTGCCGAGAAATACATCGGGTAGTTGACGTTGAAACCGCCGTAGCCTCTGAGGAAAGTGTGGTTTTTGCCGTTCTTTTCCAATCCTTTCTTGTAAATTATGAACATCGGGATCTTCGTGCCGTCTTTCGAGGTGTAGAAAACCTGTTCTGTTACGATATCTTCAGTATTTACAGGAACTTCTGCTTTCCAGAGCTGTTTCATGCCCGCTTCTTCAGTGTATTCGTAGATTGCCGGCGGGAATGCGAATGACGAGAATGCGACGTAGATCTCTTTGTTGACGGGATCGGAGACAAATTCCGCGCTTCCTAAAGCGGGAAGAGGAATTTCCCTTTCATTTTTGCCGTCAAGGTCGTAAATGCTGAGCTTGCTTGCGACATCGTGCATCTTTGAAACAACGATCCTGCCGTTTGAAATCGAGAAATATTCGATGACATCCTTTTCGTGTTCCGGAACTGCTGTCGTCCATTCAAGAGTTTCGCAGTTTAATTTCTCGATTTTCCAGTTGAGGGCGTTGTCCTTGTCTGTTTTGAGGAAAGCGTATCCGCCGTAGACTTCGCCTTCGTAGATATTGTCGTAGTTGTCAACAACTTTCTTTGTTTCTTTTGTTTTTGTGTTGTAGAGCGCAAGTTTGGCTTTTCCGCTTGAACCCTGATATTCGGTGAGAAGCAGCCAGAGCCCTTTTTCGTCGAGCGAGCTGACGAGGATGGCCTCTTTTATCGAGCTTTTCGCGACGATTTCGTCTTTTTCGGCGTCTTCACCGATTTTATGGAAACGGACGCTCTGTTCTGTGTCGATTTCGCCTGCGTGGTTGCCGTCAAGCTTTCTTGTGTAGTAAAAACCGCTCTCGTCCGGAAGCCAGCCGACAGAAGCGTAGCGGCATCCGTCGATAGGTTTGTCCGCGTCTTTGCCGGAATCGGTGTCAATAAGGTGAAGGACCGACTGCTCCGAGCCGTTTTCGCTGAGTCCGACCGCGATGTATCTGCCTTTAGGCGAAGCATACCACCAGTCCATTGCTGTCGTTCCGTTGGCGTCGATAGTGTTCGGGTTGACGAGTTCTTTTTTCGTGCCGTCAGGAAGCTGCATCATAAGGACCGGCTGGTTCTGAAGGCCTGTCTGATAGCGATAGAACAGCTTGTCTCCGCGTTTTACCGGAGGCAGCATCTTGTCATAGTTCCATACTTCGCCGAGTCTTTTTTCGATTTTCGGAGTCTGTGCCCACGAAAAAATCGTCTTTTCGGTAAAATCGTTCTGGGCCGCAGTCCACTTCTGAACGTCTTCGGCGTCGTTGTTTTCGAGATGACGGTAGTAATCCTCGACTTTTGTGCCGAAGTATTCGTCCGTCACGAGTTCACGTTTGGTTTCAGGATAGTTCCATTTCATTTCTTCCTTCTTTACAGCCGCTTCAGAGCTTTTTTTAGAGCAGCTAGTAAAAATCATTAGTAAAATCAATGTGATAAGAGAAAGTTTTTTCATTTTGACCTCCTAACAGAAAAAACGGGGAATTTTAGGGAAAAAAGGGGAAAAGGCAAGATTCAGGATTAATTTTTAGGATCGCATGCAACCCACTCGGTGCCGGAGATGTCGCCGCCGTAGTGAGGGCTTGCTTTGTAGCTGTAGAGTTTTGCGGTTCCGTTGACTGAAATCGTTGTTGCGCCAGGAGTCCAGCTGATAGCGGTGATATTGATTGTGCCTACACCGAAAGCGTGGTCACAGATTTTTTCGCCTTCGCTGTCTGTATTGCTGATGAAGATACGCGCTTCGGTCGTCCAGTCTCCGAGACCGAGAGTGTATTCGCCTGGTTCCTTGATAGTTGTTACAAGGTGAACAGTTGGACCGAAACTCTTTCCTTCTTCCTTTTTGTAGGTCTGAACAAGCGTGATGTTCGTTTCTGTAGGAACATCTTTGAAAGGTGCGATCTTTGCATAAGAAAGAAGCTGGCCTGTCGAATCTACAATAGGAGTATTGTTGTTTCCGAATGTTCCGGTAACAAAAGCGGCTTCAAGTGCATGAGAATAAAGTATTTCGGTCTCACCTTGGTCATGGAGATAGGTGAATGTTCCGTTGATTTCTACTTCGCCGTAAGGAATGTTGTAATTTTCAGTGTCGCCTCTCATTCCGCAGATTTCTTCCTCTTCAACGCAGTTTTCCCACAGGCAGTAGTAGTTGCCGTTGCATTCGTGTGCATCGTTGCATATCGAGAAAAGGTTGTTGTACTGCGTTCTTGCTATTGCCGAGATGTCGCTGAAGCAGTTTGCCAGGCACTCCTCATCTTCATCGTTGCATCCTTTCCTGCATTCCGTAATGCCTGCGCAGTTTTTTATTGCATGGTCTGAAGTGTCTTCAGCTTTTACGATGCCGGTTTCGATCGTGATGCATGCTCCGTTTTCTTTGAGGTGGAGATAACCGTCAGTTCCGACTGTAACTTCAAAAAGTTCGGCCGAAATTTCTGCGGACATTTCAAGTGTTTCGGGATCGTATTCGCTTACAACGATCGTTCCGTTTTTCTGGAAGTACATTGTCTCGGTCTCACTGTCAGTGCTGTAGTCCTGAGAGACGATCGTGCATGCAGTGCAGTTGTAATTGCTGGAAGTATAAGAACCTTCAGCTATTCCTTCCTGGAAATCGACCTCTATAAGATCGTCAAAAGATGCATTGCCGAGAATGCCGTTTTCAACAAATCCGATATAGACATTTTCATAGTAAGGCATGAATGTTGCTGCATCAAGGGAAAATCCTGTGCATTCGATTTCACTGCCGGTGTCGGGGTTGTCCGTGTCGGGGTTGTCCGTGTCAGGGTTGTCCGTGTCAGGATTGTCCGTGTCAGGATTGTCTGTGTCGGGGTTGTCCGTATCGGGGTTGTCCGTGTCGGGATTGTCCGTGTCGGGGTTGTCCGTGTCAGGGTTGTCAGTGTCGGGGTTGTCAGTGTCAGGGTTGTCCGTGTCGGGATTGTCCGTGTCGGGGTTGTCCGTGTCGGGGTTGTCCGTGTCAGGGTTGTCCGTGTC
>CACZFE010000134.1 GCA_902780365.1 uncultured Spirochaetales bacterium | reverse complement strand
TATTTCTCGATTATATCTTCGTAACCCGTTTTTCTTTTTTTTTTTTTTTTTGTATTTTCGATATTTGCCTTTACATCCTCGAAAGTCTTCTCGACTTTGTCTCTTTTGCCCGTAAGTTTGATGATATGAAAACCGAATTCTGATTCAACCGGCTTGCTTATGTCGCCGACATTCTCAAGCGCGAAAGCACCGTCACTGAATTCCTTGACCATTTTGCCACCGTCTTCGGTTCTTTCAAAATATCCGAGATCTCCGCCTCTTTTCTTCGAGCCTTCGTCTTCGCTGTATTTTTCAGCGAGTTTTGCAAAACTTCCAGTATCCTTTGCGCTCTGTTCAGCTTCTGCAGCAACTTTCTCGGCAAGTTTTCTTGCAGCTTCCTTATCTCTCGATTCTGTTATTTTAATAAGGATATGGCTTGCTTTTACCTTCGCCGGAGTATTGAAAGTCTCTTTCTTTTCTTCGTAGTATTTTTTCATTTCATCTTCGGACACCTTAAGGTTTTCCTCAATCTCGAGCTTTATCTTCGTACCGCTGTAATATCTTGCGATAGTGTTCTTGAGCTGCGAAAGAAGGATCGGGTCGTTGAGCGCACCGTCTTTGATCGCCTTCATAGCGACAAGTTCTCCTTCGATGATTTTAGACATAAGCTCTTCCTTTCTTTCCGGCGTGTTGTAACGCGCTTTGAGATAGTCGTTAAGATTATCAACGTAAGTCTTCATATATTTTTCACTGATTTTTACGCCGCCGAATTCCGCAATCGCCTTTCCGCCGTTATCCGGATAAAGATCCACATTTCCCGGCTTGTTACAGCAGCCTGAAAAAGTCAACAACAAAGCAAACAAAACCATAACCGATAATTTTTTCATAACAACCTCCTAAAATATCAACAATTTACCTGCCTAAGCAGAAAAAAACGCATTATTAAAGCCAAATACCTGACTAAGTCAAGAAATCACGGACAGCCGATTCCGTTCGGATTCAGCGGAAAGCTCCATGAAAACAGCGGATTCACCCTGAAAACTTGACATTGGAACTTTTTTACGTAGAATGCGCCGGTTTTTGGTTCCGTGAGACTTAATTTTATAATGGAGGATATTTTGGCTCACCACAGATCGGCAAAAAAAAGAATTAGAACAAGTGAAAAAAGAAGACTTTACAACCGTTCTATCAAATCAAGAGTAAAAACTTTCTCGCACTACTTCGAGGCAGCAGCTGAGACAGCTGAGAACCGCGAAGATGCAGTCGCAAAACTTAATACGGCAATAAGCGAAATCCAGAAAGCTGCAAGCAAAGGCGTTCTTCACAAAAACACCGCCGCAAGAAAAGTCGCAAGACTTGCACGCCAGTTCAACAGAACTTTCTCAAAGTAAGTTTTGAAATACTCTCTTATACTCCGAAACATTTCTGAAATTTTCACCGCCAAAGGTTTGTCTCCTGTTTTAAAAGGTCAGAATCTTCTGATTGCAGCTGACGAAGAGGGGAGAATCTGCTTTGTTGGTGAAAGCGGTGATTTCAGAAAAACGGAACCCGGTTTCGAAACAAAATTCAAGGAAGTTATCATCGATGCCGGAAACAAAGCGGTTTTCCCTGGTCTTGTAGACAGCCACACGCATCTTGTCTTTGCGGCGACACGCGAGGACGAATTTGCGATGAAATCGAGAGGCGCGACTTACGAAGAGATCGCGGCAGCGGGCGGCGGAATAATCAACAGCACCTTAAAAACGAAAAAAGCGTCGCTTGAAGAAATAGTCGAACAGGCTTCAAAACGTCTTTCGCAGCTCGTTTCCTACGGCGTGACGACAGTCGAAATCAAATCGGGCTACGGTTTAGACACTGAAAGCGAGCTCAAACTGCTCACGGCGATTGCCGAGCTCAAAAAACGCTTCCCGATCGAGATAGTTTCAACTTTCCTCGGTGCGCACGCTTATCCGCCCGAATTTAAAAACGACCATGAAGGCTACATCAGCATGATAAACAACGAGATGCTGCCTGAAATAAAGGCGCGTAATCTTGCCGAATTTGCCGATGTTTTCTGCGAGGAAGGCTACTTTTCACTCAAAGAAACCGAAAAACTCATGCTCAGAGCGAAAGAACTCGGTTTCGGGCTCAAGCTTCACGCCGACGAATTCCACTCTTTAGGTGGGACCGAGCTTGCTGCCGAAATGGGAGCTGCTTCGGTTGACCATCTCGAGGCGATAAGCGACGAAGGGATCAGAAAACTTGCAGAAAACGGCGTTGTCGCGGGCGTTCTGCCGATAACTTCCGTTTTTTCGAGACTTCCGTTCGCTCCGGCGCGCAAGATGCTTGAAAACGGCGTGACTGTCGCTTTAGCTACCGACATGAACCCCGGAAGCTGCATGTGCGGATTTTTACCGCTTGCGGCAAGTTTAGGTGCGACACAGCTCCGTCTCAGCGTTGAGGAATCGCTCAAAGGAATCACAATAAACGGCGCAAAATCTCTCAAAAGAGACAAAACCAAAGGCTCCATCGAAGCAGGCAAGGACGCAGATCTTGTAATCATGGACTCTACGAGCGTCGCATACCCGATATACCACTTCGCACACAACCACTGCGAAAAGGTGTTTGTCAAAGGAAAACAGATCCTCTGAATTTCTTTTTTACACTTGCAATAAAATTTTTTAAAAATATAAGGTTGCGGTTGGTTTTTTGTAATCGGAGGAGAAATGCAGGAGCGTCTCGGAATTGACATCGGGTCAACATTCATCACTGTTTTTTCAAAGAATGAGAATAAAATCGTTTTCCGCGCAAGGCATGGCGGAAAAATCACTGAAATAATTAAGAAAATTTTTGCCGATGCGGATAAAGAAACATGTGTCCGCTTTACCGGAAAGAATGCGGCGGAGTTTGCCAAAGTCCGAAGCGATATTTTTGTTTCTGAAGCTGAGGCGGCAAGTGCTGAACTCAAAAGCGCGGAATTTGCAGGAAAGGATTATGCCGCGATCATCGGAATAGGCGCATCGTCGCTCAAAAAATATGTGATAAAATCGGGAAAAATTTCCGATATTTCCTCAAATTCACTCTGCGCTTCAGGAACGGGACTTTTTCTTGAAGAACAGGCTGAGAGACTTTCGATCGACCTTGAAAACATGCCGGCTCTAGATATCGCGGAACCCCCTTCGATCGCCAGCAGATGCACGGTTTTCGCGAAAAGCGACCTCATCCACCACCAGCAGGAAGGACGCACGAAAGAAGAGATGTGGGCGGGAATGTGCCGCGCTCTCGTCGTTTCGGCTACGAACACACTTTTCCGCGGCCTTGAGATAAAGGGTAATTTCCTTCTCATCGGCGGAGTCAGCCTCAACAAAGAGGTAGTCCGCTGGTTCAGGACTCTTTTCCCCGCTTCGTCGTGGACTGTTCCAGAACTGAGTGAGGCATTCCTTGCAAAAGGTGCGGCAGAAGCGGCTGTCGTAAAGATTTCCGAAATCGATCCGGACAAACTCAGGCACTCGTTCGTGACTGAAAAAATGCCTCCGCTCACGCTTAAAAAGAGCAAATATCCGGTTTTCGCGGAATTCACTCTTGACGATCTCGGCAACGAAATCAGGATCCACAACGCCGCTTACAAAGAGATCCATGAAGCGATCCTCGGCATGGATATCGGCTCCACAAGCACGAAACTGGCTCTTCTCGACATGAAAGGAGTTCCGGTTCTTGATATTTACAGAAAAACGGGCGGCGACCCTGTGAATGCGGCGAAAAAGCTCTTCAAAGCGCTTTATTCACTGATTCCGGAAACGACAAAGATCCGCGCTTTCGGTACTACTGGATCCGGCAGAAAACTTGCCGGAATAATTTTCGGAGCAGACGCGATAATCAACGAAATTACGGCTCACGCGAGAGGAACGGCGTCAATGTTCCCCGAAGTCGAAACGATTTTCGAAATCGGCGGTCAGGACGCGAAATTCATCCGTCTCAAAAACGGAATGCCCGAAGAAGTCAATATGAACTATGTCTGCGCGGCAGGAACGGGCTCTTTCGTCGAGGAACAGGCGAGAAAACTTGAGATCCCGATAAATCTGGTCGGAAAAATGACTGAAGACGTTGTTCCGCCGGCTACAAGCGACCGCTGCACTGTCTTTATGGAGCAGGATATCCGTGCACTTCTGCAGCAGGGTTTCGACAAAAAGGAAGTTATCGCGGCAGTGCTTTATTCCGTTGCGAAAAACTACCTCAACAGAGTCGTCGGAAACCGCAAAATCAGTCAGGATAAAATTTTCTTCCAGGGGGCGACTGCCCGTAACAAAGGGCTTGCGGCGGCTTTCGAGAATCTGCTCGGCGTTGAAATCATAGTTTCACCCTACTGTCATGTCATGGGCTGCATCGGCGCGGCATTGGTAGCACTCGAAGAAATTTCGGCAAAGAAAGATTCTAAAGAATCTGCTTTCCGTGGAGCGGAATCGGCGACCATCGAAGTCACTTCAAGAACCGAAACCTGCAAACTCTGCAGCAACTTCTGCCGGATAAACCACATTTCGGAAAAAGGAGGCCGAGAATCTTCGTGGGGATACGGCTGCGGAAGAGACGCCGAGACGACAACACGTCGTGAAATCAAGGAATTCGAGCTTATAAAAAAGAGAAACTCGTCATTTTTCAAGAGCATGCTTCCTGAAAAAGAGCCGATCGGAAAAGTGGGGATCCCGCTTGCAGTATCGAGCTGGACTTTCCTTCCGCTCTGGAGAAAAATGTTCTCGCTTCTCAGTATCGAAAGCGTGGTTTCGGCACCTTCGACAACCGCTGAGATCAAAGGGCTTTCGTCAAAATATTCGGCATCAGACTTCTGCTTCCCGGTAAAAACTTCGATAGGCCACACACTCGAACTTGCAAACAAAAATATCCCCGTTTTCTACCCGACTCTCATTTCTGCCGGCGACAACGTAAAAACGGCTATCAGCTTCTTCTGTCCTTACGTTCAGAGCAATCCGTCGATAATTTCGACCGTCATGGAAAAGAACGGATTGGATCCGAAGACAAAAATAATCGACCCTGTGATCGACTTCAGAATGTCGGATGACAAGAACGGGACTCTCATTTTCAAGGCTCTTGAACCTTTCTTTCCTGAACTCAAGGAAAAACAGGTCAGAAAGGCGTGGAAAGAGGCCCGGGACTACTACAGAAAAGAGACCGAGCGCCTTATCGATGAAGGCGAGGCGAAGCTTAAAAACGCA
>CACZFE010000133.1 GCA_902780365.1 uncultured Spirochaetales bacterium | reverse complement strand
TAAAAAATACAAAGCAAGATATTTTAAAGATATAAATCAGGACTAATCCACCACAACCTTGGGGATCCTGTCGGAAAGTCTTGCTACGACTTCGTAGTTGATCGTCCCTGCAAGGGCAGCGACCTGTTCTGCGCGAATGATCTGGTCTCCCTGCTCGCCGATGAGAACGACTTCGTCCTCCGCTTTGACATCGGGAATGTCTGTGACATCGATCGTGGTGAGGTTCATCGCTATTCTGCCGATGACGGGGGCACGCTTTCCGTGAACGAGAACATAGCCCTGATTAGAAAGCTTCCTGTCGTAGCCGTCACTATAACCGATCGGAATTATTGCGATTTTTGAATCGCGTGTCATCTGGTGCGAGCAGCCGTATCCGACGAAATCGCCCGCTTTTATGGTTTTGACCTGCCCTATCACTGTTTTCCACGAAAGAACGGGGGTCAGAATGTGCTCCGGGCCGTGACCGTGCTCGATTATGTAGCTGAGATAAGTCTCTTTCGAGGGCCAGAGACCGTACTGCGCGATGCCGAGACGGACCATGTTGAAGTGGGTGTTGCTGTATATCGCCGCTGCGGCACTCGATGCGAAATGCATGCCAAAACCCGAAAATCCTGCCTCGCGGATGTAGGAAATCTCCCTTTTGAAGCGATCTATCTGGAATCTCGCATACGAATGGTCGGTCGTGTCCTCGATGTTCGCAAAGTGGCTGTAAACTGCTCTCAGCCTGACGTTCGTGCACTTTTTGAGTTCTTCAAGAAATGCTATAAGCACCTGACCGGCGATTCCCTGCCTGTTTGTTCCGGTTTCGATCTTGAGATGGATATTTACCGTCTTTCCGAGAGATTTCGCGATATTATCATAATTGTGGAGATATTCAGGATCGCAGCAGAGAACTTCGATATCGTTTTCGACCGCCGCTTTCGCCATTCTTTTGATGGTAGGTCCGACAACGACGATGCGCTGCGTGAAGCCCTGCTTTCTGAGGATCAGAGCCTCGTCGATGCTGTGGACGCAGAATACCTTGATACCGCACTCGTCCGCGAAATGGGCGATCTCGACCATTCCGTGACCGTAAGCGTTCGCCTTGATGACGACTGCGAGTTCCGTCCCGGCGTTAAGTCTCCCTTTAAAAAACTCGATGTTTTTCCTGTAAGCCGACCGTGAAATCTCGATCCAGCTTGAATAAACCGCTTCGCTCATAGTCTCTCCTGATAAAAAAAACGGGGTCTTGCGACCCCGCCGAAAAGTTATTCTTCGATATCCTCAAAAAGGATGCCTCTTCCCGGGAAGAAAGCGCTTTCGTCAAGCTGCTCCTCGATCCTGAGAAGCTGGTTGTACTTCGCGATCCTTTCGCTTCTGCAAAGGCTGCCGGTTTTGATCTGGCCTGCGTTTACTGCAACTGCAAGGTCTGCGATGAATGTGTCTTCGCTTTCTCCGCTTCTGTGGCTGATGACTGTCGAGTAGCCTGCTCTGTGTGCAAGTTCGATCGTGTCGAGCGTTTCAGTGAGTGTTCCGATCTGGTTGAGTTTGATAAGGATAGCGTTCGCAACGCCTCTTTCGATGCCCTCGCCGAGTCTGTCAGCGTTCGTTACGAAAAGGTCGTCGCCGACAATCTGGATTTTGTCGCCGAGTTCTTCGGTCATAAGCGCCCAGCCTTCCCAGTCGTCTTCAGCCATACCGTCTTCTATCGAGAAGATCGGGTACTTCGAAACGAGGTATTTGTAGTATTCGACCATTTCGACTCTGGTTTTTGATTCTGCGCCAGATTTTTTGAACTCGTAAAGCTCTTTTTCGTTGTCGTAAAGCTCGGAAGCAGCGACGTCAAGTGCGAGAACGACATCTTTGCCGGGAACGTATCCAGCCTGCTCGATCGCAGCCATGATGACCTGAAGAGCCTCTTCATCACTTGCCAGATCCGGAGCAAAACCGCCTTCGTCACCTACGCCTGTCGAGAAACCGTTACTCTTGAGAAGCTTTTTGAGTGAATGGAAAACCTCTGCGACCATTCTGAGACCTTCCTTGAAGCTGTCAGCGCCGACCGGCATGACCATGAATTCCTGGATGTCAACGGTGTTGTCAGCGTGCTGTCCGCCGTTGAGGATGTTGCACATCGGAACCGGAAGGGTGTCGGATCTGAGTCCGCCGATGTATCTGTAAAGCGGAAGGTCAAGCGATTTAGCGGCTGCTCTTGCAACTGCCATCGAAACGCCGAGCATTGCGTTTGCACCGAGGTTCGTCTTGTTTTCGGTGTCGTCAAGGCCGATCATCGTCTCGTCGATCATTCTCTGGTCGAGAGCGTTCATGCCGATGATTTCAGCAGCGATTTTCTCAATGTTTTCAACTGCTTTCGTTACGCCTTTGCCGAGGTATCTGTCTTTATCGCCGTCTCTGAGTTCAAGAGCCTCGTGAACACCGGTGCTTGCGCCGCTCGGAACTATCGCTGATGCGACAACGCCGTTTGCGAGCTCGACTTCGACTTCAACAGTAGGATTGCCTCTTGAATCAAGAACTTCTCTTCCTTTAACTCTGATAATTTCCAACATTTTTCATCTCCAAAAAAACAGTTAATAAAAAACCGCGCAGATACTACAACCTTTTAAAACTATAACAAGTATTTAAGGGAAAAAATGTGATAAAAAATCTGCTGCTCTACAAAACATAACAGAAAGTGTTATGAACTGTAGAGTCTTTGGAAAAAATCTGCAAAATTGCATGGAAAATAAAATAATTTTTCAAATTTTTGTGTATAATGCGGCGGATTTTGTGGGAGACGCAAATGAAAAATAGAAAGGAGATGGAAAATCAGAATATTGAATACAAGCAGTCATGGCGTGACGAATATCTCAAGTGGGTCTGTGCCTTTGCAAATACAGACGGAGGCAGGCTTTATATCGGTGTAAAAGATGACGGCACTGTCTGCGGCGTGGATGATGCGCACAAACTGAGCGAGGATATTCCGAATAAAATCCGCAATTCCATGGGTCTGATCTGCGCTGTCAATCTGCTTTCAGAGAACGGTCTTGATTATTTTGAAATCGTTACCGAAAAATATCCGTTTCCTGTAAGTTACCACGGCAGATATTACAAGCGCACAGGCTCTACTATTCAGGAAGTAAGCGGTATCGAGCTGGATAAAATGATTCTGGGAGTCCAGGGCCGCACATGGGATTCGGTTCCGGTTCCGCATATTTCCGTTGCAGATCTGGAAAATGACGCGATCAGACTTTTCAAGAAAAAGGCTAAAGAATCGGGTCGTCTTGATGACGAGGCTTTAGATGAGACAAATGAAACTCTTATTCAGAATCTGCACATTACGGAAGGTCACTACTTGACCCGCGCCTGTATGCTTGCGTTCCATCCCGACCCTGAAAGATGGGTGACCGGCGCATATATCAAAGTCGCCTATTTTGAAAACGATGCAGACATTCTTTATCAGGACGAGATACACGGCCCGCTGATTCTTCAGGTCGAAAAAACTATGGAGCTGATTTACACAAAATATATGAAAGCTCTCATTTCCTATGATGATCTCTACAGAAAGGAAACCTTCTTCTTCCCGAAATCGGCGTTTCGTGAGCTGCTTCTGAATGCCGTGATCCACAAAGATTATCTTTCCACCACACCGATTCAGATCCGTATTTACAAAGACAAAATCCGTCTCTGGAACGACGGAGCGCTTCCCAAAGAAGTTCCGGTCGAGGATTTGTTCAAGGAACACGTTTCAAAACCGTGCAATCCGAACCTTGCGAATGTCTTTTTCAAATGCGGCATGATTGAAAGCTGGGCTCGCGGTTTCAACAAAATTACAAGATACTGCGAAGAAGAAAACGCAAAACTTCCGGTAATCGACCTTTCTCTCGGCGGTGTAACTGCCCGCTGCTATGCGTCGGATGTTTATATGGCACTGATGAATGAGTATGAAAAAACAGAAAAGTTCACAGAAAATGGCCAGAAAACTAGGGAGAAAACAGAAGAAAGTTCACAGAAAAGTTCACAGAAAAGTTCACAGAAAATTCTGGATATGATTAGATCGGATGCAACTATTACAACGCAAGCGATGGCTGATAATTTAGGAATAAGTCGCCGTGCTATTGCGAAAACAATTGCGAAATTACAGGAAAAAGGCCTTATCCGCCGCATCGGAGCTGACAAAGGCGGTCACTGGGAGATTATAGAAAAATGAAGCAGACGGATTTTGGCGGAGGAAAAGATGGATAAGCTGGCAGAACTCACCGATATTATCAACGAATATATCGCTCTCGGCATCAACGAACAGCTTGATTACGACAAATTCTATCTTTATTCGATCATCACCCACTCCACGGCGATAGAAGGCTCGACTGTCACCGAAATCGAAAACCAGCTCCTCTTTGACGAGGGGATCAGCGCGAAAAAACCGATGGCGGAAATCCTGATGAACCTCGACCTCAAAGCCGCTTACGAGCAGAGTTTTGTCTATGCGAAGGAACATGCCGATTTTTCTCCGGAACTTTTGTGCAGCCTCGCCGCGATCGTGATGAAAAACACAGGCTCGGAATACAAAACTCTCGCCGGAGACTTCTCTTCCGCAAAAGGCGAACTTAGACTTTTGAACGTAAGTGCAGGACGCGGCGGAAAATCTTATCTCGCATGGCAGAAAGTGCCGGAAAAACTAAAGAATTTCTGCGACTGGCTCAATAACAAACGCAAAAAAATGACTGCCGCCAACATGCAGGCGATCTACGAACTCAGTTTCGAAGCACACTATCAGCTTGCGGCGATCCATCCGTGGGCTGACGGAAACGGCAGAATGAGCCGCCTTGTCATGAACATGATCCAGCGCGAAGCCGGCGTTATCCCCAGCATCGTCAAAAAAGAAAACCGCGCCGAATACGTCCAGGCTCTCGCTGACGCTCAGGATAACGGCAATTCAAAAACCTTCATCGATTTCATGCTTCGCCTTCATATCGAAAACATCAGGCAGCAGATTGAGGAATTTAAAGGGTAAAAGGAGATAAATCATGGCTAGATATCTAAAAATTCAGACGTGTCTGAACTTTTTCAGAGCCGATATGTGGCCTGAAAACACCAAATTTATCGCAGAGCAAAAAGACATCTTATTCTTGTATTTTAGAAGTTTTCGGATAAAAAATATATCTTGTAATTCGATTTGGTAATTTGATTATATTGTTATTTGGAGGTAAAAAATGAAAGGAAA
>CACZFE010000132.1 GCA_902780365.1 uncultured Spirochaetales bacterium | reverse complement strand
AATAACCTGCAGGAAATTCAACTGCTTATTGGACGTGCGGAAAGAGATATCATCCCTCGTAGGACGCTCGCCGCCTTTCTTTGTGCCGAAAGGCGGATTTGTCAGCACAACATCAAATCCTTGAAACTTCTTGGCGTTGGAAGAAAGAGAGTCCATACACTCAATATTTGAAGGAACTTTGTGAAGATAAGCATTCATCAATGCCAGACGGTGGGCATCTGGAACCAGTTCAACACCGCCGAAACAATTTTGAATCTGCT
The DNA here is from genome assembly GCA_902780365.1 of uncultured Spirochaetales bacterium. Lineage (GTDB taxonomy): Bacteria > UBP6 > UBA1177 > UBA1177 > UBA1177 > UBA1177. The sequence goes on along the minus strand of CACZFE010000132.1, from coordinate 10,274 downwards.
TCACTTCGGCATCCGACAAGTCATAAAATGATTTTCCTTGAGTCGCGACACGATAAGCTGCAATCATAAAGCCAAATGTGCCACAGGCCGGGTCAAAGCACTTTTCGCCCAATTTGGGCTCAATCAGTTCCGTCATAACATCGATCAGAACGCGAGGAGTGAAATACTGCCCTGCACCGGATTTCTTTTCGTCAGCATTTTTCTGCAAAAGACCTTCATACAGGTCACCCAAGCCCTCGTTTGTAGCATCAAACCAATCTAACTTACCAATTTCAGAAATGATTTTTTTAAGGTTGCGCGGTTCATCAATACTGGAAACGGCTTTGACATAAATCTGGCTAATCTCGTTTAACGGTGCTGTACCCAATTCCGCCAGAAGTTTGTTGTAGTATTTTTTCAGCTCTAGTCCTTCCAAAGTGCTCATGTATTCCCAGGAATACTTACTCAATGCCTCGAATCTGCTTTTTTCTTCATTATCAAGCTTTTCCAGCATTTTTTGCACAGCTTCAATGAGCTTTTGTTCTGTGCCGTTTTCATTGATCATCTTGAGGAACAGAATATAGGTCAGCTCAGTGACGTACTGATGGTATGTGATGCCGTCATCACGCAGAATGTTGCAGAGATTCCAAAGTTTTTGAACGATGTCTTGTGTACTCATTATGCCGCTCCCTCATAAATATATTTGTTCAGTTCCCTGATCAGATCAGTCAGTTTGCCGTCAAACTTCTTATCGAACTGTTTAAAGCCTCCATCCATCTTAAATGCCGGGGCTTCGAATGTTTCCCGATTCAATATGCTTTCATGAAGCATGTAAGTTTTTATTTTGTCCAACATATCCAATTGCATTTTGCTGAATTTGTGCGCTGCCGTCAGTTTCGCAAAAGCCGTTTTCACACGATCTTCACGGTTAAAAATCGGTGTTTTCAGTACAGCCTGGCGGATATAGGAGATGATATCAGCAACAATCTCTTCGTTTTTTAAAGCACTTGTAGCCTTATTGAGATTGGTTTCTGAAAAACTCTCTTTGTCAAAGATCAGTTTAAGCTCGCGCAGCTGCGCTCTGGTCATATCACTTGGTTTGGTGCAGGCAATTTTAATTGCCTCGATCTTATCCTTATTTTCATTAACAAAAGTTGCGAAAGATTCCAGATAGTCTTCCGGTCTATCTGTTTTGCCGTAACCGCGAGTCGTTTCCAGAAGCGTATCTTCCTTATCCGAATGATAAATAGTGGATTTCAATGGTTTAAGACTGTCAACCCACAACAGAAAATCATAATCTTGATGACAGCGTTTGATAAATGCTTCTTCTGTGCTGTTCTTCAGTTCTTTGACATAGGTCTTGAGACTGCCTCCGTCCAAATATTCTGAAATCTTGAACCTCTGTTCTTCGGTCAGACTGTTATTCTTCCGCTGAAGCTTTGCCAATATGCTGTCTTTCGTGGCCTGTTTGCTAGTTTCGCCAGGACGGAAAAGATCTTCCAACAGTTCTGCCATAGTCTTTTTGACATAAACAGATTTCATAGTGGAGACATCCCCAATATCTTCCATGACTTTAGCGACATCAAAAATATTGAAATGTGTTTTCCCGATCCCAGGACACGGACGTGTTGCACGCCCCAACATCTGTTCAAAAAGGATTCGGCTATTGATTTTGCGCATAAAAACCAGATTGCAGATAGAAGGAACATCAATTCCGGTAGTCAGAAGATCAACTGTCACGGCAATATTTGGATATTGGTCATTTTTGTATTTCTTGATAACTTGTGAAATCTTTTTTTTGTTTGCACCGGCGGTTTTTCCGGTAATTTTCATGATGGCATCATTGGAAACACCGTAAGGCTCATATATTTTACGGAGAGTATCGACGATTTGGTCTGCATGAGCGTCATTCACTGCAAAAATCAGAGTCTTTTCCATGCTCTCAGGGTTCAGAGATTCTGCAACTTCACGCAGAACTTTATAGGTATGATCAGGAAGTATGATCTTTTTGTTAAATTCAGAGACATCGAACTCCAGTTCATCCTGCATTATCGAACCATTTAAAAGTTCTAAGGTGTTCGGATCGTAGACGGCGATTGTTTCACCTCGCTTGAACTTTGCCTTGTTCTCGATGAAGTCCGTATTGATTTTATATGGAGGATCATAGTCAACCAGCCAACCGTCAATTACAGCTTCACGGTAACTGTATGTGAAAACAGGTTCTCCGAAAATCTCAGTTGTGTGCAGCGCAGGAGTGGCAGTCAGAGCGATTTTTACAGCATCAAAATATTCAATAACCTGCTTATACTTGCTCATATAATCGTTCTGATTGTCGTAAAGCATTTCTTCTTCTGTCATCTCGCGATCCAGAATATATCCGCGGTGTGCCTCATCCACAACAATCAAGTCGAATGCGCCTGGCGTCAAATCAGGTTTATCTGACAGAATTGTTCTTTTCAACAATCCCTGGACTGTTGATATACTCACTTTTGTATCTGTATCTATGATATTGTCTTCGATATCTCTGATTTCATAAATACTGTTTAAAGCCAAAAGATCTTTCAATTTTACATCTCTGAAAGTATCCATAGCCTGTTCGCCGAGAGCCACACGATCTACAAGAAAAAGAATCCTGCGGAACCGCTTGGATTCAAGCACTTTATATATAAGCCCGAGAATTGTTCGGGTTTTTCCGGTTCCAGTGGCCATAGCAAGCAAAGCCGTCTGCTTTCCCTCTAATATAGCTTCGATGGCTTTATTTATAGCTTTTATTTGATAATCTCTCAGGTTGAGACCGTTTCGATCAGTCATAAAGTTGTCATCTGCCGATTCCAAAGTTTTGTTTGCCGATGAAATGTCCTGACTAAGTTTCTCTTTCAGGTCATTCGGACTGAACCAGTTGCGTATGGGATATGGTTGGTTGCTTTGTTTTCGGATATCCAAAAACCAAATGCCTGATTTTGTTCGCAGTTGCTCCAAATAAGCTCGTCCGTTAGACGCAAACAGGAAAGGCACCTGATAATTTCCCCATGTTCCGACAGTATAATGCAAATCTTCCGGCCTAATGTGTGAAGCATAATCTTTTACTTGGACATCAATAGTGGATGCAACATCATCGGACATCTTTTTTGCATCCATAAGTGCTACAAGGTCTTCGCCGATAAAAAAAGCGTAATCGGCATAACCCTTGCCTTGAAATTCTGAATTGGTAGGCCATTCACTTATAATCATGTCTTTACCTTTGACAGGCCTTGTTCCTTTACTGTAGCGAAGAGTTTTAGTGTCTACTTCCCATCCGGCTTTCCTGAGCTGTTCATCAATAAGGCAGCGTGTTTGCGCTTCTGTCCAGTCCATCATGGAAGAAACTTTTTCAGACTGTTTGATTCGTTCGATTTTCGATGTTCCGGAAGCTGCCGTGGTTACGCTTTCCAATTGCATTGAAAGTTCGGCGATTCGCTCTTCCTGCTGTTTGATTATCGCTTCCCAATCATCACGATATTTATTCTCCGGCATGACAAATTCGGGTGCTGCAAAACTCCAATCACCGTAAGTTTTCATAAACCAAATTGCGAGGTTATAGCTCATGGATAAAAGTGTTTCGGCATCTTCGACAGAATCGGCACCGGCATGTACGGCAGAATTTCTCTTTTTACGCAATAAATAAAGCGTATTGTCAACATCCATAGGCAAAAGACCGGCACGTTTCAGCAAACGAATACGATTTGCATGAGTATTATCTTGTTTTGGTTCAGAAATTCCTTCAAACAGCATAATTTCCTGAACCATACGCTCAGCAAATATCCCGATCTTATAAATACAAGCATTCGGATCTGAATATAAATAGTTTTCTGCATTTGCTCCTATTTGAGCTAACGCTGGCCAATACTTGTTAAGAAAATCGAAATTTGATTTCATCTTACCACCTCATCCGTTGGATAATAGCTGAAAGCAATATATAAATCAATCAGTTACCCTTTTTTCTAAATTCCCACATATTTTGAGTGTTTTACAATATTTATTTTCATGATTTTCTCATTTTCATCCAACATTCCGTTTTTCGTCCAATTTTGCTGTATTTTGGACGAAAATCATTTACTGTCAGCACGGACATAAAATGTGCTTTTGCCTATACCTTCCCTGATAATAAAACCTTCTTCCGTAAGTTTTTTCAGGGCTGCAAGAGCTGACGATCTGCTTATGCCGGGGCAGTGCGAAACAACATCCGCTCCTGTAAATTTCCCGATTTTTTCTTCAACATACTGTCTGACGATGTCATAAGCCTTGCTTGTACTGCCGCCGCGCATCATTCCGACACGGTCTTCAAATTCTATGTAGCAGGCTAAAATCACCTGAAGCATATATTTTATGAATGGTGTCGGATCATTTTTGTTTTCATGCCAATCTTTGTCTGCTTCCTCAAGCGCGTCATAATACAAATCCTTAGTTTTTTCTATCTGTTTTTCGATACTTATGTATTTTCCTACATTGTAGCCGCATTTATAGAGAAGAAGCAGTGTGAGAAGGCGGCTCATCCTGCCGTTGCCGTCATTGAACGGGTGGATGCATAGAAAATCGCAGATGAAGACCGGAATCAGAATCAGGGGAATAAATCTGGTGACGACAGTGCCGTCCGGCCTCATCTCGTTGATATAATTCTGGACATTTTTAAAGTGTCCTCCGAAAGAAAACCCCGCTCTTTTCAAAAGATCCCGGTGAAGCTGAAGAATATAGGAAGGACGCACCGGAATGTGCTCGTTGCTTTCGTGGATCGTGTTCAAAACATCGCGGTATCCCATAATTTCGTCTTCGTCGCGGTTTCGCGGAGTCGTTTTTTCTTCAAACAGCTGTTTCATACGGGTGCTTGTCGTGACGATCCCCTCGATTTTGTTGGATGCTTCCGTGCTTTGTATCTTGGCGATTTCCACCAGACGGTTAAGTTCCACCGGTTTCTGACGGATAAACAGATCCTGCTTTCCCTTGTATTCGTGTATTTTGGCAACAAGATTCAAAATATCCGAGTTCCATTTTTTTTCTGACAGTTGGCTGTAATCAAAATTTCTCATAAACTCCTCCGTTTTCGTCCAACGNNNCCGTTTTCGTCCAACGTGCACATTTTTCGTCCAATTTTGTCGATTTTTGGTCGAAAATCAATTTTTTGGGACGAAAAATCCGTTTCAACTGCCTCATAAATCAAGCCAACTACATCATTTTTCGGGAAATGATGTAATTGAATTCAGGAATTTTGTGAGAAATCAGCCAAAAACGACCGGAATTTTGTGAAAAATAGGCCAAAAAATTCTGGAATTTTGTGAAAATTACTTGAACAGCTCCGAATGTGTCCCTGCACGATAAAGGACAAGAACGAGAACTTCGTTTTGGATTTCGTATATCAAAAGCCAGTCAGGTTCGATGTGGCATTCCCGCGTCCCTTTGTAGTTGCCGGAAAGTTCGTGGTCACGGTATTTCGCATCAAGTGTGCCGCCTTCGGCAAGAATGTTCACGACTTCGAATAGTTTGTCCAAATTTCTGTTTTGTTTTTTTGCCAGTTTCAGATCTTTCTTGAACTGGTTCGTGAATTTGACTTCGTATTTCATGCTTCCAATGCCGCTCTCAGTTCATCCATGCTGGAATAGCCTTTAACGCTGCTGTCGGCTGCGATGCGTCTGCCTTCCTCGATAGCGGCTGCTGTAACATCGTTCGGTTCGTTCAGCTTCAGCGCGAACGGGATCCCGTGTTCACGGATTGTTGTCCGCAGAAACATATTGATTGCGGTTGTCATGTTAAGTCCGAGTTCGGAAAAAATCCTGTCAGCTTCTTCCTTTACGGCTTTGTCAGTCCTGATGTTTAAATTTGTTGCAGTCATTTTTTACCTCCGTTTTTCGGTTAGAATATACACAATATTCGTTTATTGTCAACACAATAGCTCTATTTTGTCATAGAAAAATGACTTTTCATCCAGCCGCTCAGTTTTTCGTCCAATTCTGACCGATTTTGGACGAAAAAACCGTTTTGTGAAAACTTCACACGATATCAGCCGGAACGCATCCCGCTGCACTGATGAGATCAAGCGGAGAAAGCTCGACCTGAAAGCCGACTTTTCCTGCGCTGACATAGATTTTTTCAAGATTTTCCGCGGTTATGTGCAGGAATGTCGGGAACTGTTTTTTCATTCCGATAGGAGAGCAGCCGCCGTGGACATAGCCGGTGAGCGGAAGGAGCTCCTTCTGTTTTATCATTTCGATCGATTTTTCGCCTGATGCTTTTGCCGCTTTCTTAAGGTCAAGTTCTGCGTGGACGGGGATCACAAAAACATAGTGCTGGCCGCTTTTTCCCTGGGTGACGAGCGTTTTGAAAACATTGGATGTGTCTTCGCCTAAGATCGCGGCGATCTGAACGCCTGTCAAAGTGGCGTCAGGCTCGTATTCATGTGCGGTGTAGGAGATTTTTTTGCTCTCCAGAACACGCATAACATTGGTTTTTTCGGGCTTTTTCATTTGATGACTCCTAAGTTAAATACCTTTCCGCAGGATTTCCAGATAATTTTCGTAGGAATAGATCCTTGATTTGCCAGATTTCGCGGTCTGTTTAAGGATCCCTTTTTCGCAGAAAGCTGAGATATAGTTTGCGACAGTATTGTATGAAAGGTGCATGGCGGCAGCCGTTTTTTTAGTTTCGATAATCGGATTCTGCTCAAGGTAGCGCAGAAATTCGATCGATTTTGGTGAAGCAAGGATTTCCTCGTTTTTCTGCCGCAATGCAGTTAAGCGGTCGATTGTTTCGGTCGCGTCTTCGGCTGTTTCGGCGATTCCTCGGAGAAAAAATTTGACCCACTGCTCGTAATTGCCCGCTTTTCTGACTTCCGCCATTCTGTCGTAGTATTCGATGCGGTTCGATTTCAGAAAATACGAGAGATAAAGAACCGGAGAGGATATTGCCTGATTCTGCATGAGAAAAAGTGTTATAAGAAGCCTTCCGATTCTGCCGTTGCCGTCAAGAAACGGGTGAATCGTCTCAAACTGGTAGTGCAGAAGTGCCGCTTTGACGAGCAGATCCATTCCGTCGTCGGCGTTCATGAATTTTTCAAAATCAGAGATGCATTCCGTCATATCATGCGGATTCGGCGGAATATATCTCGCGTTTTTCAATGTGCTGCCGGCTCCGCCGATCCAGTTCTGCGAAACACGGAATTCTCCAGGAGTTTTGTCGCATCCGCGGACACTTTTCATGAGCACTGCGTGAGTTTCACGGATAAGCCTGTTGCAAAGCGGAAGATCGTCAAGCCTCTGGGTCGAAAAATTTATCGCGCGGACATAATTTACGACATCCGAAACATCGGCATTCGCGTTTTCATCCGCTTCGGGATCAAGCACGTCGTCAAGCGTGCACTGCGTTCCTTCGATCTGTGACGAGAGAAGAGCCTCTTTCCGCACATACATCGAAATAAAAAGGTTTCTATCGGGAATTCTGTCGGCGACACTGTTCAGAACCGCCAGTTTTTCATGGGCTTCAGTTAGAAGCTTCAGCATTTCTGCATCAACTTCAATCGCCGGAACTGGCGGCAGCGGATTCGGATAAAACGAAAAATATGCACTTTCGCCGCTGAAATTCTTAACTGTTTTTCCTGCTCTGTTTTCCATCACTCCTCCTTGAGTTTTCATCTTAATTTTAGTTAAGAAATTTCAAAAATCAACAAATTTTTGAGTTTTCTTGTCAATTTTCGGAAAGAAATTTCAGAAAATCACGAATTTTTGAGTTTTCTTAAGATTCTTCGCTCCGCTCAGAATGACTGTCATGTTGAGCAAAGCGAAACATCTTTTGGCTCCTATTTAAAATTTTTCCGATTTCGGGAAAAATTCTCAATAGCATTTAGAAAATTTCTGAAATAAGAAAAAATTCTCAATAGTGTTGCGAATTTTTCTAAAATAAGTAAAATTTCTCAATAGGTTCTTTTTTGGAGGAGTCCGGGCATGATAAAAAGAGAGAAATATCTCGCTGAAATCCGTGGTTTTTACGACAGCGACCTTATAAAGATCATCACTGGTGTCAGAAGATGCGGAAAGTCGGTGATTCTGGAACAGATTATGGAAGAAATAAGGCTCCGTTCCGACAATGTGGTCTATCTCGACTTTGACGACAGGGCGGTAACTTCTTCAATAGAAAGCTGGAAAGATATTGTTGATTATGTAAATTCGCACAAAAAAACAGGACTCTGCTATGTTTTTCTCGATGAAATTCAGGAAATCGAAGACTGGGCATTTGCATGCCGCTCTCTGAGACGCGAAAACTGTTCGGTTTTTATCACAGGTTCAAATTCAAAACTTCTTTCAAAAGAGTTCACAAGCGAACTTTCCGGAAGATATGTCGCGTTCAGGATCCGTCCGTTTGTATACAAGGAACTTTCCGAATATGCAGAAGAGCTCAAAAAAGAGTTTACGATTACCGACTACCTTGTCTGGGGCGGCTTTCCGAAAAGGTTCGAACTTAACGGAAGCGGCGAAACGAGAAGATATATTTCTGAACTTGATGAGACGATAGTTTCAAACGACATTATCAACCGCTACGGCATAAGAAAATCTGTCGAATTTAAAAAATTCGTGAACTTTATGCTGATTTCAAATGCCAGGATTTATTCGGCAAAATCGATCTCGAACTATATGAAAAGCTGCGGCATCGACTGCACTTCGAACACCGTTCAGAAATGGATAAGTTATCTTGCTGCCGCTTATATCATCGATGAAATCCCGCGCTATTCCAAAAAGGCGAAAAAAGAGCTCGAACAAAGCAAAAAAATCTACAACTGCGATGTTTCTCTCAATTCGATACGGTGCAGGGACAACCGCTTCGACATGACGCACAATCTTGAGAATATCGTCTACAACGAGCTCGTTTTTATGGGCTATACTCTCTCAGTTTTTGACAACGGCGGAAAGGAAATTGATTTTATTGCCGAAAAGGAAAATCAAAGATACTACATTCAGGTTGCATACAGCATTGCCGAGGAAAAAACTTATGAGCGGGAACTCGGTGCGTTCGATTCTCTGACGCAAAGGGACAGGAAAATCATTGTCACGAACGACGACATTGACTATTCCACCAGCAATATCGACCACTTGAAACTCAAAGACTTCCTTTTGATGAAGGATTTGGAAAGGAAGTAAAGAGCTGATTTTGCGGCCTGTTTAAGGATATAAAGGATAAGATGGACTAGAGAATGGTTTGTTACTTGGACAGTTTAGATAATTTGAGGACCAGATTCAGAACAGGTTAAGTCCGGAAGTCTCTTATTTATCATTTTTTACAGTTTTCAGCAGCAGCAGATGAGTCGTAACACCGACAAGAACCAGAGCGAGGAATATCCGTATGTAAAAAAGTTTGTCAGGGTCGATATCTTTCATAGCAAAGAAGAAGGAGTAGCCGATCCCGAGCCATAATATCGTGAGACTCTGTATTTTATGGCGGAGCAGCATCCCCTTCTTTTCCTTGTAATTCCGGATATATTCACCGAAAAGTCTGTGGTTGAGAAGCCATTTGTGGAATCTTTCCGAAGAACCTGCAAAGCACCATGCGGCAAGAAGAAGGAACGGAACAGTCGGGATCAGCGGAAGAAACATCCCTATCGTACCTAATGTTACGGCAACAAAACCGACTGCTATCAAAATATGTTTTTTCAACTTCTCCTCCTGCCCCGCCACATTTACTATTGCAGAACGCAAAGTCAAATCAGCGGGAAAAAATGTAGTCAGTGTTTCCCTATTATCAATACTTTTTTAGTTTTTGCGGCAAAAATCAGGCGGATCTGCATAGTTTCAAAGTGCGTATCTGCTTTTTATTCTTGACAAAAGCACTTTTTTGCCTACAATTCCCGCGCTTCATGTTGTTATTAACAAATCAGAAGTATGAAAGGTGGTGAAAACCATGCGTAGACAGAAAATCATCGCTCCTTTGGAGGTTTATGTTTCCGACGATCTCGAGAAGGCGATAAAGATCCTCAAGAAAAAAATGGCTCTCGAAGGTCTTTACAAAGAAATCAAAAAACGCCGTCATTACGAGCCGCCGTCAGTCCGTAACCGCCTGAAAAAGGAAGAAGCGGAGAGAAGACGCAGAAAAAACATGAAGAAAAAAAGAGGTTAACTCCTTTTTTTGGTTGCAAGCCGCCCGAAAGGGCGGTTTTTTTTATTCTGAAAAACTCGAATCTGCTGATAAAACCTGAAATTCCTGCGCTATTTTTCTTCTGAAAGCGGAAGAAACATCCCTATCGTACCTAATGTTACGGCAACAAAACCGACTGCTATCAA
>CACZFE010000131.1 GCA_902780365.1 uncultured Spirochaetales bacterium | reverse complement strand
ACCACAAACGCCGTCTTTTTGCTCACAGAAGAAGCGGCGTTCCCGGCAGTCATCCGGTTATAATCATCGTCCTTCTCCTGCTTGCGATATTCGCTCCGGTTTTAGCAAGGATTTTCTACTTCACGATTTCGAAAAAACGCGAGTATTTGGCCGATGCGACCGCCGCAAGGCTCACGCGCTACCCGATAGGCCTGGCTTCGGCACTGGAGAAGATAGCGAAAAAATCGTCGGTCGATTTTGTAAGCAAGATAACGGCCCCGATGTTCATCGTCAATCCGCATTTCGCAGGCGGCGACGAGGACTCGATCTTCTCTGCCTCGACCCATCCGCCGATCTACAAAAGGATCGCGATACTCACTCAGCTTCAGCACGGAGGAACAGTATCTCTGGGCAACTACCAGAAAATTTATGAAAAAGAGGTCGAAAAGTCGCAGCTTCTTTCGAATGCGGTTTTGAAAGCCGATACAGGCGAGAAAATACGTCCGCAGAGTGTCTGTGAAGCCGCTCCGGAACCGGCAAAAGCGGTCGAGGACATTCTTCTCGCGAACGCAGGCTTCAAAATACTTACTTGCGAATGCGGCCTCAAAATCAAGCTTCCGCCGAATTCGATGCAGACAAAGATTAAATGTCCCCGCTGCAAACGTGAGCTCAGTACCGAAAGCGGAACTTTGAGCAACGCCTCGGTCGACGGCGAAACCGAACTCGTCTTCAAAAGAACGTCTCTCACAGCTTGGGAATCGTTCCCGTGCCAGTGCGGAAAATTCACGTTCCAGCTTTCTCCACTTTTCAGAGGAAGCTACGCCGTCTGCCGCAAGTGCGGAACGAAAGTCAAAATCGAATATCCCGGATAAGGCTTCCGAATTTTTTGCATAACATTCAAATCCGAATTATATTACCGCGTTTTTAGCCGCGAGGCACTTTGAAACGGAGAAATTTATGAAACTTGCGAAAATCAACTGGAAAAATTCGATATATCTTCTGACGGTGACGCTGCCTGTTTTCATCATCGACTTTCTGACAAAAAACTGGGCTCTGACGCTCAAAGGAAAAGAAGGAATCGTCGTTTTCGAAAGCTGGTGGAGTTTCATATACGTTGAAAACAAAGGAGCTCTGTGGGGGCTCGGCGCGAACTTCCCCGATTCACTCAGGCAGTTGATTTTCTTGGGTTTTTCGACAATCGTCACCCTTTTGGTGCTTTATCTTCTTCTGGCTTACGCCGAGACTAAATTCATGAAAATAATTTACGGGCTTATCGTTGCGGGTGCCTTCGGGAACCTTTACGACCGCTTTTTCAGAGGTTTTGCCGTCATCGACTTCATCGACTGGCATGCAGGCGAGATCTATCACTGGCCGACTTTCAACATCGCCGATGTCGCGATCGTAGTGGCTATCTTCCTTCTTGCGATCGAACGTCTCTTCCTTCAGCCGAAGCGCCAGAAAGCCGAAAAAGAGGCAAAATAATGCATCCGACTATATCAATCGGCAATTTTTCGTTCTCATCTTTTTATGCAGTCGTCATTTTCTGCGTCATTGTCGGCAATTTTCTCACATGGTGGGAAATCAGACGCAACAAACTTGACGTAATGATGGCACTGAAAGGTGCTGTAATCACTACATTTATGGGGTATGTCGGCGCAAGGGCGATGCACGTCGTTTTTGACGGATTTTTAGATATCTACGTCCAAAAACCGCTTGCAATCTTCGCTGTATGGAAAGGCGGTCTGGCTTTTTACGGCACTGTGATTTTCGGCCTTCCGACAGCTGTCTGGTGGTTCACGAAAAACAAAGCACCGCTTATGAAATACCTCGACTGCTACATCTTAGGGCTCGCTTTCGGGCTTGGGATCGGGCGTTTCGCATGCTATTTCAACGGCTGCTGCTTCGGTGAGATCTCAGCTTCGCCTTTTGCAGAAACCTTTCTGAGATACGGTCTCAGCGCGAAAAGCCAGTTTGCCCGTGATATTCTCCTAAACCTGAAAGATCTTCCCCTGCCCGTTCTGCCGACACAGCTCGTTTCAGCATTTGTAACAACTTCGATTTTTCTTGTTCTCTGGTGTTTTTTCCGCAAAAGAAAGAAAAAGGACGGAACGCTTATCGCTCTCTGGCTCACGATGTATGCGACTTTCCGCTTTACGATCGAGTTTTTCCGCTCCGATGAGCGTGGACTTTTTTTCAACAACACGCTTTCGACCTCGCAGCTTGTTGCGATAGCCACGTTTTTGATCGGTATGGCGATCTTCATTCTTCCTTCAGAAACAACTCAGACAGCGGAAAAAACTGAATGATAGAACAGTTCAAAACCGTTTTCAAAGCAACAGAACCGATTGAAATAAAAGAGAAAAACAGCCGCTTTATTTCGCAGTGTTTTCCCGTTCCGACAAAAGAGGAAGCCGAGGAGATCATCAAAAAACTCTGGAAAATACACTACGACTGCACCCACATCTGCTTTGCCTATCTTCTGGGCGATGGCGTTGTCGAAACTTTCCGTTACAGCGACGACGGCGAACCTTCGGGCACCGCAGGTCTTCCTATTTACAACGAAATTTTAAGGAAAGAGCTTTTCAACGTTCTTGTGACAAGCGTCCGTTACTACGGCGGAATCAAGCTTGGAACCGGCGGTCTCACCCGCACTTACGGCGCATCTGCGAGAGCTGCGCTTGACACAGCCGAAGTCGAAACCGTAATCATAAAAAAGGAAGTTGCGGTCGAAATTCCTTTCGACTTCACGGGGATTGCAATGAGCCACATCGGCAGATTCGAAGGTTTGGAAATAAAATCAACAACTTATACAGAATCAGGAAGTACGCTCTCTGTCAGGATCCCGATTGCTTCGGTCGAAAAATTCATAGCCGAAATGGTCGAGAAAACCGGCGGAAAAATAAAACCCGAAATTTTATCTTAATTTAGCGACAAGAAGCGCAACCGCGTAAACCGCGCCCGAAACAATGGTGATGACCGCGCCGGTCGGAAGATTCCAAGTGTAGGAAACAAAGAGTCCGCTCATGCTGAAAATGAAACTCAGAATTACGGAAAGAATAATTATCCCGCCGACTTTTCTCTGAAAAATAGCGGCAGTTGCAGCAGGAAGGCTCATAAACGCGATGACTAAAATGAGTCCGACGACCTTCATCAGAACAACGACCGTGAGAGCTATGACCGAAAGCATGAGGATATAAATCATTGACGACTTTACGCCATGCAAAATCGCATTCTCGCCGTCAAAACTGACCGCCTTGAACTGCCTGAAAAAGAGTGTGCTGATAAGTATGACGAGCGCAGCAAGCACCAAAAGCGCAGCAATATCGCTTCGCGAAACAAGAAGGATGTTGCCGAAAAGATAATTATTGAGATTTACAGCGTATCCCGGAGTCAGATACATGAAAATTATTCCGGCAGACATTCCGCAGGCCCACATCGCGCCGATGACCGTGTCTTCATGCTGTGAAGCTTTGAGTCTGACGATCCCGAGCAGAACAGCAAAAAGAAGCGCTGTGAAAACCGCTCCGGCAAAAGGTGAAATGCCGAAATAAACCGCAGCCCCTACTCCGCCGAGAACAGCATGCGCTATGCCTCCGGCGATGAAAGTTATTCTGTTGACATATACGAAAGTGCCTGAAATCCCGCATGAAACTGACGCAAAAAGTGCCGCGAGGACTGCGTTCTGCAAAAATGAATATGTCGAAATCGCACTAAAAAAATCCATTTAAATCCCGCACTTATGATGAATCATCGTTGTTTTTCCGCTGTATGCGTGATGCTCTTCAAGGCAGCACATCTCGTCCTTTGAACGGTGCTCGACAAAAATTTTGTTCACGCAGCCGATTTTATTCACAAAACTCGACACAAAGCCGATATCGTGCGACACCATGACGATCGTGATCTTTTTGTTCATATCTAAAAGCATCTCGTAAATATCCTTTTCAACAGAGCTGTCGACACTCGCGACCGGCTCGTCAAGAAGAAGGATCTCAGGATCGCTCACGATCGCCCTCGCAATGAGAGTGCGCTGTTTCAAACCGCCGGACAGATCGCCGAAACGGGCACCGGCACGGTCTAAGACACCGAGTTTTTTCATCGCATCTGCAGCCTTTTCCTTCTCGTTTTTAGTGTAGAAAGGCAGAAATGAAGTCGATTTGATCAACCCCTGGAGAACAACTTCCTCGACAGTTATCGGAAAAAGCCTGTCGTGAGATGAAAACTGCGGAACAGAGGCTATTTTCGTGAAATTCCTGCCGGGCTCCTCGCCGAAAACCGTGATTTTTCCGCTTGTCGGTCTGATAAAACCGAGCATAAGCCTGAGGATCGTCGTCTTTCCGCCGCCGTTGGGACCGATTATCGCAAAGAAATCCTCTTTGCGGACTGAAAATGTGACATCTTTGAGAATTTCATTCTTTCCGTAAAAAAACGAAACTTTATCAAAATTTATAACTTCAGGTTTGTCCAAAATGCCCTCTCTTTTTTTAGCGCGCCTTCGCCGTCACGTCGTCACGCCGAAATTCGATTCGCGCCGTTTTCCTGTCGAAATCTCGATATTTCGACATTTCGACAGGAAAACGGCGCATCGAAACAAAAACCGCCGCATCATACTTAAAATTTCAGGAAATGCGAGAGCGATTTTACAATTTTCTTATAAGCCAGACTGCCCTGCCGAGGCATTTCACAGAACTGTCCAGAATGATATCGTTGTTCTTTTGCGACGGTTTGTCGTTGGTCAGCCTCATAAATTCACTGGATACGAAACGCTTGAGCACCCTTTCCGATTCTATCTCGAACAGATAGACTTCGTAATTTTTCAGAAGTTTGTCCGAAACATCGACAAGGACCTCGTCGCCGGCAAGAAAAAGAGGTTCCATGTTGTCCGAAGCCACTTTGAAAAGAAGCAGCTCCCCGACTTCGGCAGAAGAGCCGATTTCACCTATAAAAGAAGCATAATAACGGTTTTCCTTTTCACGGACAAAAAACGGTTCGTTTTCAGATTTTTCAGCCAGCCACCCTGCTTTCACACCGAAAACTTTTTCAAGTCCGAAAATCACTTTTGCATTCGCCTGCATTTTTCCCGATTCGATAGCGCTAAGATAAGACTGTGAAATTCCTAAACTTTCAGACATAAATTTCTGTGTAACATTTAATTTTTCACGAGCAATTCTGATTTTGTCGCCGTAATTCATTATACAATCTCCTAAAAATTTGAACGTAAAACAAACCAT
>CACZFE010000130.1 GCA_902780365.1 uncultured Spirochaetales bacterium | reverse complement strand
GCCTTTGCAAAACATACAAAACAGACCTGCTCATATCCGAACAGACAAAGGAACTTCTTCCCAAAGAAATCTCGCTGACATTTGTCGCAGAATCGGAAATCCGCGGCAAAGAGAAACGGATCAAACTTTATTCATAGAAACAGTCTGATTTTCAAAAAAAGAGTTTCTGCGGATTTTCGCAGTGGCACCTTGCCAGACATTCTGTTATGAAATAAAATGAGTTATCGGCACAGCTGAATATCGCCGTCTCGTTTTCTGGGTAGCAGCCGCATTCGTTAGGGATTCCAGTCGGTTCAGCGTCTTCGTCAGGAAGTTCGGTATCGTCATCCGTCTCATCATCTTCATCGTCAACAGGGGCTGTATCACCTTCGTCGTCTTCGGTCATCCCCATGACGATCCCTGCTCCACCGCAAACTCCTGTTTCATAATAATAGCATATTTTGTTGCCCGAATTAACAGCATAGCAGTTGGCAAAACAGGAATTGAAAACCGAAATCATACCGTTGCAGCATACCGGTTCGTAATACGGCGTATCACCGCATCCGCACTCAGCATTCGAGAACCCGGCAGGGAACGGATCGCTTTCCGGGAAAACATAGCTGCTATCGTTCCATTCTTCATCCGGATACGGTGCATTGCTGTCGGAATCATTGTAATCTGTTCCACTATCTGTAGTATCGGTCGCATCTGTATCTCCGTTGTCTCCGGGATAATCGCCTTCAGTATCGGCCGGAGCGTTTTCGCCTTCATCATAAGTATCGGTATCGGCAGCACTGTCTTCATTCCAATCATCGTAATTCCCGGTGTCTGCCGAGTCGGAATTTTCACCTTCGTAGATCTCATCAGGCAGCCCTTCAGTATTGTCCGCACCATCTGCCGACTTATCGCCCAAATTCACAAAATGGTCACATGAAAAAATAATGAAAACTGCTAAAACAACTATAAAAAATCTACTTTTCATCAATAATACCCTTGATTTCACGGCTGCGGAAACTCCTCGGGAATTCTCTCAGGTAGTCGTGACAGAGCGGAACCGCATTGTTGCCCGATTTCTTCTGAGAAATGCAGCCTTTTATCATAAGTTCTTCTTTGTAAACTCTGCTTTCGTGCATAACATTGCCGTATTTCTTGACAAGATTTACAATTTCAGCCCAATCCTTTTTAGATTCGTGGATCGAAACAAGTTCGAAAAGCGCCTTGTCAGGCTCTCTTCCTTTCTCGATCTCCATCGCGAAGAGCTGTTGTGCGGCTCCGGTCTTTCCTGCTGCAAGGGCTTCTCTTCCCTGGAACAGGAAGGATTTTCCCGGAGTCAGCGCAAAGTCTTGTTTTTTAGGATTGTTTTTTGTCTTCTTTCCAGTGGTTGTTATGGCATTGAGTCGTTCTTTGTGGTGGTCAGTGTATTCGAAAGTTTTGTTCATATCTTTGGAAAGCTGCGTAGCCGCGCCGTTTGATTTCTCGATTATCTCTACGAGACCGCTGAAGACCTCGGCGGTAAGTTTTCCGTCCGAATAATCGAGCGTAAACGAGGTTCCGAGGACTCTGACAAGGAATTTTCCGTCGACATCGATCCTGAAATCGTTGCCAGTAACGACATCGAACTTCGCTTTTCCGCTTTTCATCGCAACATCGGTGTCGCTGACTTTATCAAGATAAGTCTTTGATATTACTGAAATCGTAGCCTTGGCAAGTTTGACTTCCGTCCCGCTTTCCCTTTCGCCTGTTGCATAATCTTCTCTGGTTTCGGGAACTGCTTCAGCACCAGCCGTCGTCGCAACTTCAACAGCTTTTTCATTGTCTTCAACAGATCTTCCGCTATTGAAAAGGACGACCGCGATCACAACGACAGCTGCAAGCGACAACGCGAGAGCCGGTCTGAACCACGATTTTAAAACAGCGGCAAAACTGAAAGTTTCTGCTTTTTCAGACTCATTTTCTTCTTCAAAAGGAAGATTTGCGAACGATTTCGCAGCAATTTCAGCAACTTTCGTCTCTTCTACTGCCGGAACGAAATCCTTGGCTTCGG
This sequence comes from uncultured Spirochaetales bacterium, assembly GCA_902780365.1. GTDB lineage: Bacteria > UBP6 > UBA1177 > UBA1177 > UBA1177 > UBA1177. Next base: position 3,293 of record CACZFE010000130.1, on the reverse strand, counting down.
CGAATATTTCCTTACAGTCGGAGAAACTTTTTATCATCGCCGCGCATTCAGGACAGTTTCTGACGTGTTCTTCCGTCACTGGAAGAAGAACGTATCTGCCGTCGGCGAGAGCGATAGCTTCTTCGACTGTTATGTGTTTAACAGATACCATTAAAAAAACCTCTACATACTTCCGTTCAATATTTCATAAAGCTCCTTTTTCGCCTGGTTTATCCTTGACCAGACTGTCTGGAGCGGTTGTTTCAAAATCTCGGAGATCTCTTTCAGCGAAACTCCTTCGACTTCGTAAAGAGTGAGAACCATGCGTTTTTCCGGCGATATTTTTTTCATCGCGCCGTTCAGCATCGCTGCCCTTTCCTGCTTTATCAGAGAAGACTCACTTTCCGCCGATTTATCCCCTATCTGAAGGAAAAATTCCGGTTCTTCAGCAGTTTCGCCGCGGGCAAAATTTTTGCGGACATACTGGCAAGCCACATTAACGGCGATCCTGTAGAGAAAAGTCGAGAAAAGCGAATCTTTTCTGTAACTTTTTATCGCTCTCGCCATTTCGGTGAAAACTTCCTGCACAACATCCTCCGCTTCGGCGCTTCTGCCGATGATCCTGTAAACTGTGGCGGCAACTTTCCCGTAGTAACGGCTTACAAGTTCTGTCCACGCCTTCTGGTCTTTTTCAAGCAGTGCAAGGTCAACAAGAATCTTGTCATCAAGATCAGCTATGTTCCTGTTTCCTTTCACCACAGCAAAATCCTCATATTTAGTTGCAGGTTGCCCCGGTTTTTATTGAAAAAAAGTGAAAAAAATTATTTTTTTCAAGTCCTTCGGAGAAAATTTCAATAAAATCAACCATTTTTCCCTTTAAAAAAAGTTGAGACAAACAAGCATAAAGCAAGAAAAAATAATATTACATCTGCCGTAAAGAGATTTCCGTTCATAAAAGCTCCGGCAATAATAGTTCCTGTCATCAGAAAAGCCGAAACAGTTCTCGTTACCATTTTCGAGACGAATCCGCGCTCCGAATTGTTCAGAATAAGCATGATCCTGTGCTGTATCGTACCGTTTTCGAGCTTTTCGGTGATATTTGTTATCGTGCCAGGCATTGTATGGACCGTATCGACGATCTTTTCAATCGCGCTTGTAGCCTCTTGCGCTATACTTTCCGGTGTAAACTTCTGGAGAATTATCTCTTTCGAAAGTTTTCCGGCGACTGTCATAAGCTCGAAATCAGGGTCAAGTTTTCTGCAAAGTCCCTCAATCATTGAGAAACTTCTTATAAGCTGTGTCAGTTCGCGCGGCACTTTGAGTTTGTATTTGAAAATAACTGCCGAAATTTTACCAACGACCTCCGCAGTGTTGATTTCGGATAGATTATCAGGCAGATCCTCGAAAATATTACGCAAATCGCGCACAAAAAGCTCTTTGTCGGCAATTTTGCTGTCGTCGCTGAGTTCAAGGCATATTCTCGCTGTTTTCTCCCAATCCTTCGCCACAAAAGCGATAAAAAGATCTGCCAGTTTGTTGCGCATGAACTTGTCGACATATCCGCACATTCCGGTGTCGATAACAGCTATCTCATTGTTTTCCTTAAAGAAAATATTACCTTCATGCAGATCAGCATGGAAAAATCCGTCGTTCAATATCATCTTCATAAGAACTTCGGCACCGCGCTCTGCAATCACTTTTCTGTCAAAAAGCTCCTTGTTTTCAGGTTTTATGACATCGTCAAGCTTGAGCGCGAAGATGCGTTCCATTACAAGCATTTTGTTTGTGCAGTAGTCGCCGAACATTTTCGGGAACTTGAGCCAGCTCCACTTCGGAGAGCTGAAATTTTTGATGAATTTCTCGTTGTTCGACTTTTCGAGAAGAAGATCGAGTTCCATGTTCATTGTGTGGAAAAACTCGTCCGAGATCGCCTCGAAATCCACGGTTTTGGAATAGGAACTTTTGTTGATGTAGTGCGCTATCGTGGAAATGAGCGCCATATCGTCGCGTATCGTCTCGGTTATTCCCGGCTTTCTCACTTTTATGACGACTTTTTCGCCCGTTTCCTTCAAAGTAGCACCGTAAACCTGCGAAATTGAAGCCGAAGCGATCGGTTTTTCGTCAAATTCCGAAAAAACATCACCTATTCCGGCACAGAGCTCCCCTTCGATTATCGGTTTTATCTGAGTAAAATCAATAGGTTTAACATTATCTGTGAGTTTTTTGAACTCTTCCGCCATCGAAGCCGGGATAATATCGCGTCTGAGCGACATCATCTGCCCGAGTTTTATAAAAGTGGTGCCGAGTTCCTCGAACGCCTCGCGGATATTTTTCTCAAGTCTGGGATCAGCTGTTTCCTCGGAAGGCCTTGAAATCCCGAACTTTTTGAAAAGTGCCTGCGGAAGATACTTTCCGAGCCCGTGCTTGTTGAGAACGGAGATGATTTCCCTGGTTCTTTTGATTTTTTTGTTGAGATCCATCTTTCACCTTACAGATAAGTCCTCACAAATATTTTGTCGCGCTTCGTGATGCGCCTCATTTCCATCGCCATTCTTTCAAGCTGCTCCTGTGAATAACTTTCCGATGCCTTCGCCTCAGCCGAATAAGCGTTGTCGCAGATGAAGCGCTGAAGATAGTAAACAGCATTTTCCGGAATAAAATCAGCCATTTTGCAAAGCCGTTCGTAACTTTCCACAAGTTTCGGATACATCGTGGTCCGGTATTCTACTTTTGCGTTGCCCTGATTTGCAAGAAGCTCTTTCGTGGCGAAAAGTTTCTGCTCCACCTCTTTTTTCGGCAGTTTACAGCCGAGTTCGCCGTAAAGGTCGGGAGTCGTTTTTATGTCGATCGCGATATACGAAAGATAAGGAAGGATTTTTTCAATAAATTCAGGCTTGAGTCCGTTTGAATCGATCTTCACGTCGATACCGAAACGCTCCTTTATCTCTTTCACAAGGTCGATAAGCTCATCGTAAAGCGAAGTCTCGCCGCCCGAAAACGAAACGCCGTCGATGAATTTCAGCCTTTTCTGAATATCGGAAATTATATAGTCCCTTGAAAGCCATTTTTCCTGCGGCGGTACCTCGAAAAGCGACGAATTGTGGCAGTAAGGACAGCGCAGATTGCAGCCCGAAAAGAAAAAAAGAGTCGCAATTTTTTCCGGAAAATCGACTAACGAAGTCTGGACATGACCGGTGATCGGAAGCATTATATTCTCCAACAAATATCTGAAAACACTAAGCTTTTCTATTTACAAGATGATAGTCTCTCTGAGCTGTCGGATAGATTATCATGTCTGAAACATTGACGTGCGG
>CACZFE010000129.1 GCA_902780365.1 uncultured Spirochaetales bacterium | reverse complement strand
GTTTTCTGCATCATTTTAACCCACTCGTCGTTCGTGGCGTCTTCCTTGAGATGAATGACAGTATTCAGATTCCTGTTCTCAAGACCGCACTGCACCGAATATCCGGCAAGAAACTCATAGCTTATGCTTTTAAGCCGGCACGGCGAGTTGAAAGTTTTCCACTGTTCCGCAATAAAAATGGCATTTTTTATTTTTTCAGGCCGTTTTTTCTCTTCTTCGGCATTGGAATACTTCAAATAAAAAACCGGCATGTCTTTAGGAATCTCGCGGGACAAAGCCTTTTTGAAAAGAATGCCGTCAGAATCGGAGAACCACGGAAGAAAGGAATCCTTATCGGAATCAGCCGACTTTTTTCTGCTGGTAACGATCATGGCAGGCTTGAACTCTTCGATATGTATCTTCACGGAATTCGGGAAGAATTTTTCTACAAAAGCTTTTTTTACCCATCCGCATGTCGAAAGATTCAGCGTCATTTTTTTACTGTCAGCATCAAAAAAACTTATTTTTTTGTCAAGACCGGCCACAAAAAGAATATCTTCCCTTGTCAGGTTCTGATTGCCTGTTATTTCGACATTTTCAGGAGTTATGAGCATTTTGTCGCTGTTTTTGAATGCCTCGAAAGTATCTCCGGCGAAACAGAAAACAGCAGCGAAAAGCGAAACCAGAAGATAAGTGCAGAGCACATATCCCATGCTGCTCAATATCCCGATGAACTTCTTCATTTTTCAGCCAGACACTCCGAAATAAGGGTTTCTATAAGTTCGAGGTATCCTATCCCTCGGTATTTCGCAATCATCGGAACAAGCGAATGTCCCGTCATTCCCGGAAGAGTGTTGATCTCAAGCATTATGTAGTCGTCGCCGCTGACTATAAAATCGCTTCTCGTGACGCCTTTGCATCCGAGCGCGACATGCAGTTTCAGAGCGGCATCGGAAATTTTCTCCCTTGCAATTTCGCTGATATCGGGATGGACCGTATATATCGTCTTGTCGCTGTTGTATTTCGCGTCGTAGTCATAGAACTCGTTTGCCGGAGTGATCTCGACATCGCCGAGGATCTTGTTCTCAAGCACTGCAACATTGACCTCGCGTCCTTTGAAGAACTGTTCACAAAGATAGCGTTTCCCCGATTTGAGCTCTTTTTTAGCCTCTTCCCACTCTTTTTCGTTTTTAACGATGTAGACGCCGCGGCTCGAACCGTTGACCGGATCCTTGACGACAAACGGGAAGTCGTAAGGCTTTTCCATATCAGGCGCAGCTTCGATATGTTTTCCTTCCGCGACTTTGATTCCGCATTCTTTCATGACAGCGCGGCAGATAAGCTTGTCCATGCCGACAGCGCTCGCCGTAACACCCGAATTCGTGTAAGGGATCTTCATCATTTCAAGAAGTCCCTGCACTGTTCCGTCCTCGCCGTATCTTCCGTGAAGGCCGTTGACGACAACATCGGGCATGAATTCGCGGAGTTCCTTGTCAAGATTAAAACCGACATCAATGAACTTAACATTGGTGTAGCCGCCTTCGCTTAGTGTTTTGTAAAGCATGTTGCCTGTAACGAGGCTGACTTCGCGCTCGTCCGACATTCCGCCGGCAATAACTGCGATTTTCATATTCTTGTCGAGTTTCATCCTATCCTCCATAAAAAATCAGTCATACCAGAACTGCACTTCAGGCTCCAGAGTGACTCCGAATTTCTCGCGCACTCTTTCTATTGCGATATCTTTCAGACGGCAGAAGTCGTCGAAAGTCCCTTCGCCCGTATTTATTATTATGTTAGCGTGATTGTCGCTGAGCTTCGCTCCGCCGACGGAAAAACCTTTCATTCCGCACTGGTCAAGCATATATCCAGCCTTTCCGTCTTTCGGATTTTTGAAAAGCGAGCCTGCGCTGTGCCCTTTTATCTTTATTCTTTTTGACAGGAACTCCAGAATCCTCGTCCTTACGTTTTCGGAAGTGTCTTTCGTCAAAATCAGCTCCGCGCCGTAAATAACGAAGCAGCCTTCCGGCTTGTTGTCGAGCGAACGGTAGCTGTATTTCGGCAGGAACGGGAAAACCTTGCCGTTCTGGATAACATAGATGACACCGACGACATCGTCCCACGAAGAACCTGCCGGAGCCGCGTTTCCGTAAAGCGCACCGCCGAGATTTCCGGGAATTCCGGCAAGGAACTCCACTCCCGAAAGACCGTTTTTTATCGAATAGTCAAGCAAAGCGGCGTTGCTCACCCATGAAGGCATAAAAGTTTTTACCAGATATTCGTCCACATCGTCGGTATCACTGGTAGAGATCGCCTTTCCCATATAAAGAACAGGTTTCTTAACGTCGCCGGCAATTATGTTGCTTCCTCCGGAAAGAATCCTGTAGTCATCGAATTCTGTCGTAAAGCGCACCAGATCATCGATGATTTCAGGAAAGTAAAGGTCGCACACAGCGTCTTTGACCCTTATTGTGAGAAAATCCCCTATGTTGGCGCGTTTCTTGAACTTCACCTGTTCTCTCCGTTCATAAGTTTTGTTAAAACAGAGTTGACATCGCCGGCACCGACAGAAACTATCGCCGAAGCGCACAGCTTCTTTTCATTTTCTTTAATAATCTCTACTGCTTTATCTGTATTTTCAGCATAAAAAACAAAGTTTTCTCCGCCTTTAAGTTCTTCGTAAAGCTCTTTGGAAGCTCTTCCTTCGCACTTTTCACCTGCAGAATAGACAGGAAGCACGATCAGAGTCCCGACATTTTTCAGCACTTCCCTGAACTTATCGTAAAAAGCGGTGAATCTTGAAATCCTGTGAGGCTGGAAAAGAAGGCAGAAATTTTTAAACTCAAGCTCCGCCTGCTCGATGAGAGCGGCAACTTCACTCGGATGGTGCGCATAGTCGTCGATCAGAGTCATTCCGTGCCAGCTTCCCACATTCTGAAAGCGTCTGTCAACTTTCGGCACATTTTTCCAGAATCCACGGTCAGTCCGCGGCAAAGCGCGGCCGGTCTTAGAAAGATATTCCGAAGCGGCAAGAAGCGCGGCGGAACGGTTCTGCAGGACATGCGTCGGTTCAGACACATCCCCGGCATAGATCTCGCTATCACCCGAAATGAAGAAAAGTTCGCCGTTTTTTATGCAGAAACTGCGGCGGTCTCTGTTCTCGAAACCTTCTCCGCGCCTTATTTCATCGTGAGTCGGGAAAGAAAGCGGAGAAAACATCCCGAAAAGTTTGTCACTGAGGTCATATCCGCGTCCGATTATCAGATTTTCCGGTCTTTCCGAAAGAAGATAACGCTCGAAAGATTTCAGCATCTCGGACGGAGTTTTGTAAAAATCGGCGTGCTCGAATTCAAGGTTTGTTATAACAAGCGATTCGGGACGCATTTTGAAAATCGAACCGTCGCTTTCGTCAAGTTCCACGACATAAGGCTCGCCGGATGAAACACTCGACTGTCCGTTACTTTTTCCGCCTGCATAAACCGAAGCATCGACGCCTGCTGCCTTAAGAAGCGCATAAATCATCCACGTCGTCGAAGTTTTGCCGTGACTGCCTCCGACACCGATCTTGTGCTTGTTTTCAAGCAGAATCGCAAGGAACTCTCCGCGGGTAACAACCTTTATCCCTTTTTCAAGAGCTGCCACGACTTCGGGATTGTCAAGCGGAACAGCGCTGGAACGGACAAGGATGTCGACCCCGTCAATATGAGATGGATCATGCCCTGTCACGCACTCTATCCCTTGCCCTCTGACCATTTTGAGGAAAGAACTTTCCTTGAGATCGCATCCGCTCACAGTGTATCCGAACGACTTTGCCGCCGTCGCAAGACCGCTTACGCCGCTGCCGCCTATGCCCATAAAATGAATATGCATTATTTTCTTCCGCTTTTAAGAGTTTTTTCAATATCGTCAGCGATTCTGGCCGCAGAGTTTTCAAAATCAAGTGCTGCCATATTTTTCTTCATATTTTCTTCGTTTTTAAGGTAAGTATTGAGAAACTGGTAAATTTTTCTGATTCTGACACCGGCATTCACACTTTTTGCATCCTCGACAATATAACCCATTCCCTTTTTCGCCATAAAAACGGCATTCTGCTTCTGGAAGTAATCCTTGTTCTTCGGAAGAGGCAGATATATGGCAGGCTTTTTGAGAGCGATAAGTTCAGAAATTATGTCGCTGTTGGGTCTGGCGATAATTATGTCGGCAATCTTGCAGTAGGAGCCGCGGTTGTCAAAAAACATTTCGCAGGTGCTCTCTACTCTGTTTGTTTCATAGTATCTCTGGATCGCGGCGATCTCTCTGTCTCCGGTTTCATGAATAATATAAAAATCTCTTGTTATTTCAGGGTATTTCGTTATCAGTTCACGAATAGTGAAATTTATATCCTTTGTCTCTTTTTTGCATGTAAGGACAAGAAGTTTGCGCTTGCTCGTCTGGATCTCGGCCGGTTCAGCTTTAAGAACTTCCCTGTCAACAGGAATTCCGCCTGCAAATGATTTCTTATAAAACTCGTAATCGATATTCTCCTGCATCGCTTCAAACGGGAAGTAGATCCTGTCTGCCTTTTTCATAAAGTCTTCGCCGCATTTTGAAATTGCGAAATTCCCCTCGAACAACATGATTTTTATACCGTTTATCTTAGAAGCGGCTTCGAGAAAAGGATAAGCGGTGAATCCGCCGAAACTCAAGACCCCGTTTATAACTTTAACTTTCAGAATCCTGGCCGCCTCCTGAACGCATGACTGCATTTTCAAAACTCTGGCGATTTTTGAAAGAAGACCTTTGGACTGCGGAAAATTCGGAGCAGGAAGAACCTCATAACCTTTTTCCGCAAATATTTTGGCGAAAACAGAGCCCTGCGAAAGTGCAAAAACACTCATTATGCCCCGCAATCTCAGAGTATTGGCAAGAGAAAGTGCCGCTTTCTGATGCTCTCTCGTATTGATGCCTGTCATAAGCAACATGAATTTTGTTTCAATCGCGCTGTTCATTTTCACCTTTATCGAATCAGCGTCGGCTCTCACTCGTTACCGCCTTCAGAATGAGTCCGACCCTAATGGAATAGCTTGCCAATGCGCTCCCGCCGTAACTGATAAAAGGCAACGGAACACCTTTATTCGGAAAAAACGACGAAACGACGAGAAGATTTATCAAAACCTGCATAACAAGCATCAGCACAAAACCGGCAACCATATAAAAATTAAATGTTTCATGGAGATGCAGGACAAAGTAAGTTCCTATCCCGAACATCGCCATAAAAAGCAGAATCATTACCAAAGAACCTATAAAACCGAACTCTTCACCGATTATAGGAAATATGAAATCAGTCTGAGCTTCAGGAAGATTCATGATTTTCTCGGTTGAATTTCCGAATCCCACTCCTGTCGTGCCGCCTATACTGAGCGCAACCTGGGCACGGCACTGCTGCAGGCCGATATTGTCCCTGTATTCGACACTGCAAGGATCGATGAAAGACTGAAGTCTCCCGACCCTGTAATCCTTGCCAGGCATAAAGACCAGAACACAGAAAGCCGCAATCGCGAGCGGTGAAATATAGAGGAGATACTTTTTTCTCATTCCTCCCAAAAGAAGCATAAGCATGGCGGTTCCGCAGATAATCGACGCGGTCCCGAGATCCTCAACCGCAATAAGAACGACTATGGCAACGACCACAAGAACAATGCTGAAGAGATCTTTCAGAAGCTGCACTCTCTCCCCTTTTTTGGTCATGACCTCGCTCAGATAGATTACAGCTACGATCTTGGCGAACTCAGACGGCTGAAGCATCATGAAACCGAGATCTATCCAGCGGGTAGAACCGTTTCTCTTTGTTCCGATTATCAGTGTCACGCCAAGCAGCAGGATCATCAGCAGGACAAAATATCTGGATGAATTTTTCAACCACGAAAGATTTACGAGGTAAGCTCCTATAAAAGCAATCCCCGCAAAAGCGAAATTAACCACAAGGCCTCTGATCTGCGGCCAGAGCGCGGCTTCTGCGGAAGGCACCTTGAACATCTTGATATTGAAAACCATAACCATTCCGAAAACGACAAGAAGGAAAAATATCGAAAAATAGAGTTTTACCGCTTTTTCCATGGCTACGACCCCATTTTGGCTTTCAAGTCTTTGACTTTATTGACGAAATCGTCTCCACGCTCTTTGTAGTTCTTATACCAGTCGAAACTTGAGCATGCAGGTGAAAAAAGAACCACACCGTCATTTTTTGCAAGAAGGAACGATTTTTCAACAGCCTCGGCCATTGAATCGGCACTTTCGACATTCGCGAAACCCTTGAAATAAGGACGGATTATCTCTTTTGAGGCACCAATAAGAACAACTCCTTTGCACTTTCTGTCGGCAAGAATTCTTACGGGTTCATAACTTCCGCCCTTGTCGACTCCGCCGAGAATGAGAACGACTTTCCCGTCAGCGAATCCTGCAAGCGACTTTTCAACGGCACCGACGTTTGTTCCCTTAGAATCATCAATAAATTCAACCCCTTGAAATTTATCAACGAAAGCAGTTCTGTGTGCAAGAGGATTGAATTCAAGGAGTGTTTTTCTTAAGATTTCAGTATCCGAGACCCATTTTTTAACGCCGAGAACGGCAGCCATGATATTTTCGACATTGTGGTGTCCGCGTATTTTCAAATCATCCACTTTGAGCTTTTTTCCGTCAAAATATACAAACTCTTCGTCGCATGTTATATCTTTTGTCCCTTCGACAGAGAAAAGTTTCAAATCGAAACCGGGGTGAGAGAAATCATCTGCTACGATTCCCGTCCCTAGAACAGCAACACCGTCTTTTTTAAGCAAATTCAACAAGTTAAGCTTTGTATTTTTGTAGTCTTCAAAGTCTTTGTACCTGTCAAGATGGTCTGGAGTGACGTTCAGGACCATCGCAACATCGACTTTAAGGCTCTTCAAAGTCTCGAGCTGGAAAGAACTGAGTTCGATGACGAAAAACTCATAGCCCTTCCCGATCCCGTTGATGACAGGCTCACCGATATTTCCACAAAGGAATGACTTGAATCCGGCGTTTTTGAGAAAAGCGTGAATAAGCGAAACTGTCGTCGATTTTCCGTTTGTTCCGGTGACAGCGATAACTTTTTCGTCCTTCACAAATCTTCCGGCAAGTTCAAGTTCACCAATAATTTCAGTGTTCTGGGCATTCAGTTTTTGAATGACTCTGTGCGTTGCCGGAACTCCGGGACTGATTATCGCAAGGTCGTATTTCAGATTTTCGTCATAAACGCTGTATTCGGCCGAATATCTTTCAAGCTGCGTTGCATTATCGTCATAAATAAAAATTTCATATCCGGAATTTTTGAGAAATCTGGCTGAAGATACACCTGAGATTCCAAGTCCTACTATAAGCGCTTTCATTTCAAAACCTCCGGAAAATCAAAAAGTCTCTCAAGTCTGTTGCCTCTGGAACCCTTCACAAGGAACGCTCCCTCCTCAGGCAGCAAACCCTTGATTTCCGCAATATCACCCAAAAAAACGAGCTTTTTGCAGTTCCAAAAATCCGACTTTATTTTATCGAATTCGCAACCAATCAAAAAAACGGCCTTTAATAGTGTAAAATTTTTTAAGGAATTTACAAGTTCTTTATGCATTTTTTCGGAAAAATTTCCGAGTTCGAACATGCTGCCCAGAATCAGCACGCATTGTTTTGATTCTTTCAAGGCATATTTTTTGTAGAAATTTTCTATCGATTTCTGCATCGACTGCGGGTTGGCATTGTAGCAGTCGACCACAAAAGTCCGCTTTCCGATGACCTTAACCTCCCCTCTCATTCCGGGAAGAACACAGTTTTCGACCGCTTTTCTGAGGTCGGGCAAAGTACCGAGAGCAGCAGAAACGATATTCGCCGCGCAGTTGACGTTCTCGATCATAAAATCTGGAAGTTCTTCAAAATCTCCAGCAAGTTTCTCCAGGTTCTCGTTAGAATAAGCATGGATTTTTCTTGAGTTTTTATGCTCGTCGACCCAGTTTTTCATATAGGGATCGGAGATATTTGCCGAAATGACTGCCTGAGAGAAGTTGAAAATCTCGAGTTTTGCGGCCGCAAGGTCGGCGTGGCTTGCAAAATTTCCTATGTGTGCGTTTCCTATATTCGTGATCGTAACAAAATCAGGCTCCGCGATTTCGACAAGTTTTCTGATTTCCCCGCTGTGGTTCATTCCCATTTCGAGGACAAGGACTTCAGTGCCGAGAGGCATGTTCATGATCACCAGCGGCATACCAAGATGGTTGTTGAGATTCCCGGTCGTAGCCCATACGATTTTTCCTGAAACAGCTGCCATGGAAGCTATAAGCTGACGTGTTGAGGTCTTTCCGCTCGAACCTGTTACAGCAAGGACCTTCCCGTGGAAGAGTTTTCTTCTTTCATGCGCCAGAATGCTCATAAAATCAAGCACATCCGGAACTTTGATATAGTTTTCGTCCTGAGTTATGTCTTCTGAACCTATACAGATGACACCTTTTTCAAGAAGACCTGGAATGTAGTTGTGACCGTCTGTTTTCTCGCCTTTAAAGGCAAAAAAGAGCGAATTTTCAGTGCATTCGCGTGAATCAATGCAGCATTTTGAAATTACCGCGTTTCTGAGCTTTTTTTTTAATCCGGCTTTTTCAAGAGCCTTTTCGACAAGTAAAGTAGTGAACATTTATGCCTCCCCTAACGATTTTTCTGCTTCGTATCTGTCCGAGAAAAACTTTTTCCCGCTTTTTGTTATCTGATAGTTCTCCGCACCCTTTCCGGCAATAAGAACGACATCGTTTTTCCCTTTGATTTCAATAGCTTTTCTGATCGCCTCAGCTCTGTCGTTAATCACAGTGACATCGGCATTTTCAGGACATCCTGCAAGAATGTCGCGGATTATTTTTTCCGGATCCTCGGTCCTTGGATTGTCGTCGGTCACAATGATTCTGTCGGCTAATCTGCAAGCTGTTTCACCCATAATCGGACGCTTTCCGCTGTCTCTGTCACCGCCTGCCCCGAAAACTATGATGATCTTTTCGTAAATACCTAATTTTCTTAAAGTAACCAGAACATTTTCCATTGCGTCCGGAGTGTGGGCGTAGTCGATGTAAACCGCGTGTTTTCCTACTTTTTCCAGCCTTCCGGGAACAGAGACGCTGTTTTCAATCCTTTCAAAAGCCTTTTCTGTTCCGATAAAGAGCGTCGCCGCTGCAAAAGCGCCGGCAGTGTTGTAGATGTTGAAATTTCCGACAAGAGGAATTTTTACCTTTTTCGAAAGTCCGCCGATTGTGAAAACGACCTCGCTTCCATGATCGGACATATTTTCGATTTTCATGAACAATTCAGCTGCCTTGTCTTTTTCGGAAATACGGATCTGCTTTACACCGTGCAGTTCTTCGGAAAGCCTTTTACCCGCTTCGTCATCAATGTTTATTATTGCTGTCCCGCCCTCTTTAAGATGCTCTGTGAAGAGTTTTTTCTTGGCCTGATAGTAGTTTTCGAAAGTTTTGTGAAAATCAAGATGGTCACGCGTCAGATTCGTGAAAATTGCGGCATCAAACATTGTTTTTTCGATCCTGTTTTCCTCAAGCGCATGGCTGCTCACTTCGGAAACAACCGCTTTCACGCCGGCTTTCTGCATATCGTCGAGAAGAGAATACCACTTCCAGTTGAGAGGAGTCGTGTTCTGTGCAGGAATAAGCTTTCCGGCATATTTGTAGTTCAAAGTTCCGACAACTCCGCAGCTCATGTCGTCCTTCAGGACGTTTTCAAGAATGAAAGTCGTCGAAGTCTTTCCGTTTGTTCCGGTGACTCCGATCATATTCATCTTCCTGTCAGGTTCGCCGTAAAAAGCCGGAAGGACCTCTTTCAGAGTCTCTTTTACAGAACTGACGCGTATGTAGTCCGCTTTTCCGCACTCCTTTTCGCCGACAACAAGAGAAGCCCCTTTTTCAAAAGCTGAATCGATAAAATCGTGTCCGTCGCTGTTCAGCCCTTTGATACAGAAAAACACGCTTCCCGGTGCGACTTCGCGGGAATCAGCGGTGATTTTTTCAAGATTTACTTCAGACGTAACGGATGATCCAATGGTGAATTTTGAAATAACTTCAATGAAATCAGTTGTTTTCATCGTTTTTCTCCTCTTCGACATCAAGACTGACAACTGTTCCGGCAAGAACTATCTCGCCGGCTTTTGGCGACTGGCCTACTATCTTCGCGTTGTTGATAGGATTACCGACAAAAACCACCTCGAGATTTTTGTCGTTTGCAATACTGAGAGCGTCATTCGACCCGATATTTTTGAAATTCGGGATCTTGACATACTCAGTTCCTATCTCCAT